>JBNLGO010000085.1:0-16628 GCA_050306095.1 Cyclobacteriaceae bacterium | reverse complement strand
TTATGTTTGCAATGCTTCCAGCTGAAAAGGTTACTCCATTAGCTACAAACACATTTACTGTTCCTGAACCGTTGAAGGTTAGTGAAGTTAAGGTAGTATTAGCGTTAATATTCAATGTAATTGTTTGATTAGAACCAATGGTAACATTTCCACTGGTAATCGCATGATCCACATTTACTACATTATTATTGCTTAATAAAGTAGGAGGTATGCCATTTGCATTCCAGGTTGAAGCCGTGTTCCAATCACCGGAATTTTGGGTAGTATATATTGTTTGACCTTTTGATGCACTAAATATAAATACAAATAAAAAGATAAAAATAACTAATTTCATACCTGTGGTTCAAAAAAAGTGATTCTATAAAAAATAAATGAACACTGGCTTTTTATTCGATGATTCTCTCCCATACAAGTCAAACTCCTCAATCCTATTAACTGGCTCTAACCTTTTGCTAAAAATAAAACCGAAGTTTTAACATCTGTTTTTGTAAAAAATGGCTATGACCTTACTTCTCTTTATTGGTAAATACCTATATGCTTTAAAAAGTAAATGGAAATGAATGTTGTCTTGAATGTTTATTTTCAAGTTGGTCTTTTCGTGTTGCGGGATTAAAGGTTCTAAATTTTTAAATTGATAATTTTTATGTTGTCATTAGAAAAATAGTTTCCAATCTTGATGTTTCGATTTTTGATCCTAAATCATTTTTAAAATATTACCAACTCAAAGACATGAAAAAAAGACTGTTGTTTTTTGTTAGCATTTTTGCTTCAATTGTTTCATTCGCTCAAGATTATCATTTTGATCTATGGGAAGGTACACCACCTAATAATTTGGAAACGAACGTTGAAGAAGTTTGGGATACCACCAATATTCTTCGGATTAAAAATGTGACTCAACCTACCATTGATGTTTTTCTTCCGTCAAAGGCAATAGCCACAGGCCAGGCAGTAGTTATTTGCCCTGGTGGTGCTTATAAAATATTGGCATATACAAAGGAGGGGACTGATATAGCGAAATGGCTAAACGGAAAAGGTATTGCTGCTATTGTTTTAAAATACCGGTTGCCAGACCCTATGTTTAGCGAAATTTTACATAAATCACCTTTATTGGATGCAAACAGGGCCATAAGAATTACTCGATTCAATGCGAAAAAATGGAATATTGATCCGGATCAAATTGGAATCATGGGATTTTCTGCTGGAGGGCATTTGGCGAGTTCTGCTGGCACACACTATGATTTAGGAATAAAGGATAGTAAAAATGATATTGATAAGACTAGTTGCAAACCAGATTTCATGGTTCTTGTTTACCCTGTAATTTCAATGGATACTGCCATTACTCATATGGGTTCAAGAGAAAATTTGTTAGGTAAAAAACCCGATGATAAGCTCATTCAGAATTTTTCCAATGAGCTTCAGGTAAACCAGGATACACCACCTACTTTTTTGATTCATAGTCAGGATGATCGGGCGGTTCCGGTGCAAAATAGCCTTCGTTTTCATGCTGCATTAATGAAAAATAATGTACCAGCAGAACTCCATGTCTTTCCGAATGGTGGCCATGGTTTTGGACTTGGTTATGGCAAGGATCAAGTAGGGGAATGGATAAGTATTTGTCATAAATGGATGGAAAACCTGGCAAAATAAGTTAGGATTCTTTTCTTAATACTTCCAAAGGGGAGCTTTTTAAAATGGATCGTGAATTATACCATCCAATCGCCATTGTGAGTAACGAGATAGAAATCCATATTAGAGCTAAAATGGTAAAGTCAGGGAAAAACAAGGTGTCAAAGAAGAACTTTGCCAGTGCCCAGGAACCAATTAAGGCCAGGATACTTCCTGCTAAACCGGAAAACAATCCCAGATAGCCGTATTCAACTAACGTCATGCCACTGATTTGTTTTTGTAGTGCTCCAATTGTTCTTAACAATACATTTTCTTTGAGTCTTGCGTATTTACTGTTGATCACTGCACCAGATAAAACCAACATTCCAGTAAGGATACTAAACAGCGCCATAAAACGAATGACAAAGGCTATTTTGTTAAAGATTTCATCCAGCGTTTCTAAAATGATATTGAGGTCTATTAAAGAAACATTGGGGAAAGTGGTGACTAGCTCTCTTTGAAATTCGGCTGCTATTTGCTTGTCTTCAATCCGGCTAATCAAGACAAAAAACTGCGGTGCCTGTTCCAGCACACCTTTCGGAAATACGACCATAAAATTAGTTTGAACTCTTTGCCAATCAACTTTTCTGATACTTCCTACATAAACGGGCATGGGTAATCCTTGAACATTGAATACAATCTCATCGCCCAATTTCACATCCAGGTTTCTGGACATGCCTTCTGAGATAGAAATGAAAATACTATCCTGAGGGTTTACTTCTTTGATAAGTTTTCCTTCAATAATTTCTTCTGTTGCAATGAGACTATCCCGATAAGTAACTCTGTATTCATGCGTTAAACCCCATTCTCGTACATGTTCGGAGGTGTCTTGTTGGATTTCCTCTACTGTTTTTCCCCGTACTTTTTCTATTCGCATAGTAACGATGGGTACCACCTGCTGTACCGGGATTTCATATTGCTCAACCAGTTTCAACACGCCTTCTTTTTGATAGGGTTGAATATCAAATAATACAGTGTTTGATCGCTCACCAGACCCTACAAATTCTACTTGTTCCAACAAGCTATTTTGGATTAAATACATAGTAGAAATTAGGAATGCTCCCAATCCTATTACTATTACTAAAACAGATGTTTGATTGTTGGGTCTAAAGAGATTTGAAAAACCTTGGCGCCAAATAAAAGAAGAACGTCTTGGCAATACCTTTTTAAGAATATATATAAGAAATCTGGAGATTAGATATAGACATACAAATGCTACCAGTAAGCCAAAATAAAACCCTGTACCCTTGATAAAATCTTCTGTCTGATAATATGCAAAGAGCCATGGAAAAATGATTATTGCTATGATGATAAAAAGCCGAAATTTCGATTTTATTTTCCCATTAATTTCTGTGTTCCTAATGAGCTCAAGAGGTGCTACAAATCTTATATTGGCTAGAGGTAAAGCTGAAAATAATACGGAAATGATCAGCCCCACCAGCATCCCTTCTACCATCGATAGCCATGATAAAGATATGCTAACTTCCATTGGGAGAAAGTCGCTTACTACCCATGGGAGGAAATATTGAATACCAACGCCTGTCAATACTCCTAAAACACTTCCTAGTATGCCAAGCACAACCACCTGGATAAAAAACACCCAATAGATTTGCCATCCGGAAGCTCCTATACACCGTAAAATCGCTGCACTATTTCTTTTTTCGCGCATATACACAAATACAGAACTTGCCACACCAATACAACCAAGGATTAATGCTACAAACCCCAACAATCGGAAATAGCGGTAAAGATTTTGAAATCCACGGCTCATATTTTCTTTGCGGGTATCTACAGTCTCCCAATCATAGTCATGTGTGTCTTCTATTGATTCCAGATAATCAATTGCTGGCTGAAGATTGGCATCTTCCATCTTATAAAAATTATTATAAGAAACCCGGCTTCCATACTGAATCAGCCCTGTCTCTTCCAGGCGTTGATAGGGAATATAAACGGAGGGTGTAAAAGTTGTACTCACTTCAGTACTTCCGGGAAATTGCGTGACAATACCCGCAATGGCAAAGAAGCTATTGCCCAGCTTAATGGAGTCGCCCACTTCTGCTTCAAATTGCAGCGCAAGGCTTTCATCTATGAGCACTTCTCCATCTTTTTTAAACCGATCAAAACTAGAACCCGGAGTTAATTCGATGGCACCATAGTATGGATAAGTGCCTTCCATTGCTATTACCCTTATTAATCTTGTTCCCTGGTTTTTAAGGAAATAGATCATGGAAGCAAACTTGGCATCAAATGATTTTTCTAGTGCTAAGGTGTCAACTTCATAAATTAAGCTATCAATGAAAGGCTGATGGTCGCTCTCCACCACTAAATCGGCTCCAAGGAGGTCTTTCGCTTGGTTGTCAATATCAGTTTGTAGATTTTGGTTAAAGGAATTAATAGCTACTAACCCGGCTATTCCAATGATCACAGAGGAAATAAATAGAAGTAATCGTTTGATATTAAAACGCGCATCTTTCCATGCCATTTTCCATATCCAGCGATCAAATAAAGGATATTTTTTTCTTCTTATAATTTTAATGATGTAATCCATTATTTAGCAATTATGGCATCCTCAATAAGCTTTCCTCCGTGGAGTTTGAGTATTCTCCCTGTTTGTTCAGCTAATTCCAAATTATGTGTTACCATTACCAATGTGGTGCTCATTTCACGGTTTATCTCAAAAAGCAATTGGGTTACGCCATCTGCTGTTTCTTCATCCAGATTACCTGTAGGTTCGTCAGCAAAGAGAATTTTCGGGTTGCCAATAAAAGCACGTGCTATCGCAACACGTTGCTGTTCACCGCCAGACAGTTGTGAAGGAAAGTGTTTTAATCGTTCGCTCAATCCAACTCTATGAAGTAATTCTTTTGCTTTAGCTTCAATGTTTTTTTCTCCTCGCAGTTCCATAGGAATCATGACATTTTCCAATGCATTCAGGGTGGGCAGCAATTGAAAATTTTGAAAGACAAATCCTACATATTGATTTCGCACATATGCTCGATCATCTTCATTAAGCCGATTTAGTTGAATGTCATTGAGTGTGATAGTGCCACTTGTAGGTTGATCAAGCCCTGCACAAAGCCCCAGTAGGGTAGTCTTTCCACTACCGGAAGGACCAACAATTGAAATGCCTCCACCGGCATCTACAGAAAAACTAATTTCATTTAATATAGTAAGCTGGTTTCCTCCCTCCAATGGGAAAGATTTGGTGATTTTATCAACCTTCAAAATTTCTGACATTCGAAAAATATTTTTCTTAATTAAACCATAAAGGAAGTGAATTGATTTGTTTTTTTGATAAATGGTGTCATTATCTTTCTATTTGAAAAATTACTACCCAATTAGGAAGAAGATAATTTGGAATTAAATTTGTTACAACCATAAGTATTTATTTAACCGTTATCATTATTTCAGGTTATTGATAATAAATATTAATATTCAACTATGAAGAGAACCATTGGGGCATTCCTTATTCTAAGTCTGACTGTAGCTTTTATTAATCCACAAGATGCTAAAACAATACTTTTTTATGGTGATAGTTTAACTGCTGGAATGGGGCTTTCGCCAGAGTATGCCTTTCCAAATGTGATCCAGCAAAAATTGAAAAGTTCAGGTAAAGATTATCAAGTGATCAATGCAGGATTAAGTGGAGAAACTTCCGCTGGTGGTTTGGCGAGGATTGATTGGGTGCTTCGACAGCCTATTGATGTGTTTGTCTTGGAACTGGGCGCTAATGATGGACTGAGAGGATTGGAAGTGGGGCAAACCCATCAAAATCTACAATCAATCATTGAGAAAGTAAAAGCAAAAAATCCAAAAGTGAAAATTGTTATTGCTGGCATGAAAGTACCACCCAATATGGGAAGTGATTATGGTCAAAAATTTGAAAAAGTATTTCCTGATCTCGCCAAGTCAAATAATGCAGCCTTAATTCCATTTTTACTAGAAGGAGTAGGAGGAGATGCATCACTCAATCAGGCAGACGGAATACACCCTACAGCTGAGGGCCATAAAATTGTTGCTGAAAATGTGTGGGAAGTATTAAAACCAATCCTTTGAGGGAAAAATGTGCGCATAATTTTTAATCTTAAAGAGAACTTTTAATGATGAGAGAGCGTTTATTTGGCTTTCTGATAATTACTATGACACTACAACCTTTTACCGCAGAAGATATAACTAGTATTCCGCTAATTCAACCTTCAGACTGGCCAGATATAACCAGTTATTTTGAATTTTATGTAGTGCACTCTTCCTTTTGCCATGTTATCAAAATGGTAGATGGAAAGGAGATCGTTGGTACAGGTGCTTTAATTCTCAATAAAAATTCTAGTTGGCTGGCTCATATCATTGTTCGTCCAGAATATAGGGGGCGAGGTTGTGGTTTTCAAATCACACAGAAATTGGTAAATATGTCTAATGAATTTGGGTGTAAAACCGCTTCATTGATTGCTACTTCAATGGGTAAACCGGTTTATGAAAAATTGGGTTTTCAGGTTGAAGATTATTACCATTTATTTTCAGGATCCAAGATGAATTCCAATCATGTGTCTCCACAAATTCAAGATCTGAAAAATGCGAAAGATATCCTGGAATTGGATCAATATATTTCCGGTGAAGATCGCTTTAATATGCTTCAATCAAATGCTAAAAATGGAAAAATATTTGTCAATAAAGAAGGGGAGATAGAAGGGTATTACCTGCCAAATTTTGGTGAAGGGCTGCTTGGTGCACGTACTTTTCAAGCTGCAAAAGCTTTATATTCTATGAGATTGGCAAAAGAAGAGATTAGAATTGGTGTTCCGGAAGAAAATGAAGCAGGTATTCAGTTTTTGAATGAAGCAGGTATGAAATTTAAAGATCGTATTGTCAGAATGTATTTAGGTAATCGCTTGGATAGACAGCCATCAATGCTGTATAGCCGGGCCGGAGGGTATATTGGATAATAAATAAAAAAAACATTGATGGTTCTGATTAATTTAATTCTTAACCATCAATGTAATTAATATTATATGCGAAATGTTTTTTTCAGTGTATTTCTCGATTTTTTCTAAATCTTCTCAAAAACCAACCTTGCATGATCCATGATCTCCCTTTCAAAACAAACCCTGTTAGGTCTTACCCGGAGAACAGCCAGTTGATGTCTGAATTCTTTGTCAGTAAAAAACTTTGGAATAAGGGAAGCAAACCATAAGTATTTCTTAAGGTTAAATTTGTAAAATAATTTAGTCCACTCTCGATTGGTTTTAGCATAATCTAGCCTTCCACTGCTATAATATACTTTTTTGAAATAGGGAGAAGCTACTTTGATGATATGTTCGTGGCCATAAGGCAACCATGAATCCGGATTGTGTTTGGTCAATAATGCCAAAATATAAGCTGCAGAATCCTTAGGAGCATTGATGTCAAATTCTTCGTAGGGGATCATATTTTTTGAAAAGACCATGCTCTGCATATAAAATCTTCCTCCCTTGGGCAATAAGTTAGCGACATGCTTAAAATAATCGTCATATACCTCATCCTGACGACCTTCGATATAATCATTGACAGAAGCACAATGCTCAAAACTACCAAAGGCAGTAACACCATCAAACATTCCGAAATCTTCAGGTTTAACGTATCGAGCATCTTTTTTATAGACTTCCAATCCATTTTTGACACAAGCATTTATTTGTCCGGTTGATAAATTTACACCAATACCCTTGGCTCCCACCTTATCTTTAATGTACTTTAACCAACCTCCCCATCCGCAACCCAGGTCTAAAACTTTTGAGCCTTCTTTAATGCCTAATTGATCAATGACAAATTCATATTTCCGATGTTGCGCCTCATCTAAGGTTATGGAATAATCACCATCCCACATGGCATTAGAAAAGTGTGCATTTTCACCCAGGCTGTAACGAATGAACTTGTCAAGGTTGGTATAGGTGAATTCCATTTCCTTGGCCTTGTCCCATTCTTCTCCTTCTTTAGAGCTCTTGCTGGTGCCGAACCACTTTTCTTTAATAGGGTCTTTTGTTGTTACTTCATTTTGCATGTTAGTAGTTTCTTTATGGTTGTAACCTATAAGATAGTGAAAGAGAAGCTTTTTATCGACATCCAATACGATTTTTTAATGTTCAAATAAAATGGAAAATGAGAACGGTTTGATTAAAATATTACCAGAAGAATTAAACTAGTAAAGACCTTTCCAGCATATTCAATCTTTTTTCTTCTACTTTCACCTGTTTCATATGACCGTAATTCATGGCAAGAAAGATGAAAGGATTATGCATGTTCCATAATAGTCGTTTAATCACTGATGAGGGATGATAAAACTTCTTTCGGGCATGTACTTTGCCTTTTTGCAGCTCTAGCGGAGTCATTTTTATAGGTTGATATACTACCGTGTTGTGGTCATAAAATTTCCAATCAGATGTGATGAGCCGTCCTTCATTTTTAAGTTGATCGTATGTTCTGGTGCCAGGGTAGGGCGTCAGTACGTTAAATGAAACTGTGCTTATTTTATTTTTGATTAAGAATTGAACAGTTTCATCAAATACTTCAGTAGTATCATTATCAAATCCAAAGATCATAGAAGCATGGATCAAAATTCCTCGTTTCTTGATTTTCTTCAAGGCTTCTTCCAGATCTTCAATATCTTTGATGGTTTTACGCATGGTCTTTATTTGCTCTACCGAAACACTTTCCAGACCAAAGAACAATGCCTTGCATCCACTTTCCGCAGCCAAGTCCAGCATTTCTGTATCTTTAACGAGAGAAATGGATGCCTGACCTACCCACTGAATATTTAAGGGTTTTATAGCCCTAAAAAGCTCTTTTGCATATTTAGGATGACCAATGATATTGTCATCAAGGAACATAAATGTTTTTCCTTTTGATTCAACAATATCCCGAACCACATTCTCAATGGGAATGTGTCGTATTTTTTTTCCAAAGAGATCTGTTACACAGCAAAAGTCGCAATTGTATGGACATCCTCTGGTAGTCATGATCGGAATGAGATTGAATAACCTTCGTTTTATGATATTACTGAAATCTTTGGGTACATAGACACTTAAATCCGGTTTTGGATCGTGGTATCGTTCTTTCAATTCATCATTTTCGAAATCTTGTAATAATTTGTTCCATACACCTTCGGCTTCACCAATTACTACGGCATCTGCATGTCCTAATGCTTCGTCAGGAAGTATAGTTGGGTGCACACCTCCCAATATTACTGTTCTACCTCGCTTTTTAAACGCTTCACATAATTCATAGGAGCGCGGTGCATTAGCTGTCATACAGCTGATTCCAACAAGATCTACATCTTCATCAAGGTTTACGATTTCAGTTTCTTCTTCTACAATTTTAATTTCATGTTCAGGAGGCGTAAGTCCCTGTAAAATGTACAAAGCCAATTGTGGAATCATTAAACCTTTATTGGTTCTTTTTTCTTGATCGACGGCGGGAGATATTAAAAGTATTTTCATAGTATATTAAGGACAACAAAAAAGGCCAATGGTTAACTGTTATCACATGACGATGGTCATTTATGGGTATAAACAATTTTGGGATGTGTAGAAGTTCATTTTATTCAATGGAATGAATCAAGTTTGTGGAAGGTAAAATGAGTGAAATCGAAGGAATAGTCTTCTTAAATTTTAAATAACCCTAATACAGTTAAACCGTTAATTTAAGCTACGTAAAAATTTTACAGACCTTTCGAATGAAGAAAAAAGCAACCCTCAGGCATGTATTCAAAACCATTGTCTGGCCCAGAAAAAATCTATTATTACTCGGATTGTTTTTAATCATTATTAATCGACTCGCAGGATTAGTACTCCCAGGAGCTAGTAAGTATCTAATTGATGATGTAATTGAAAATAGCGATTTCGAGCTGTTAAAATATCTATTAATAGCTGTTGTGGCTGCTTTAGTTGTACAATCAGGTACTTCTTTTTTACTAACAAAATTATTGAGTGTTGAGGCACAGCATTTAATAGCGGAGTTACGATCTAAACTTCAACAAAAAATCATCAGACTTCCTATTCGTTTCTTTGACAATGCCAAATCCGGAGAATTGGTGTCAAGGATCATGTCAGATGTAGAAGGTGTCAGAAATCTGGTTGGAACAGGATTGGTGCAATTATTTGGAGGTGTGCTAACCTCAATCATTTCTTTGGTGTTACTGATCAGAATTAGCCCAATGATGACGTTGTTAGTTTTAGTGCCTGTGGCTATTTTTGGTTTAATATCCTTAAAGGCATTTTCCTATATCCGACCTATTTTTAGAAAGCGAGGACAAATCAACGCGGAAGTTACCGGTAGATTGACCGAATCCTTGGGGGGAATTCGGGTTATCAAAGGCTTCAATGCGGAGCCTCAGGAAGTAAAGACTTTTTCTGAAGGTGTTCTTCGACTATTCAATAATGTAAAACAGAGCTTGACCACCACAAGTATGGTGACAAGTTCAGCCACATTATTGTTGGGTCTGGCAAGTGTGGGAATAATGGGGCTTGGAGGATATTTCATGATGGAAGGTCAAATGACGATGGGAGACTTTTTGGCATTTACCCTTTATCTTGGTTTTATGATAGCTCCAATTGTACAAATGAGCAATATTGGTAGCCAGATTACCGAAGCTTTTGCTGGTCTTGACCGAATGGAAGAAATCATGGAAATGGAAACGGAAGATGAAGCAGATCATTCCAAACAACCTATTGATTTAATAAAGGGAGATATTGAATTTAATGGAGTAAGTTTTGAATATGATGAAGGTAATGAAGTGCTGCATGGTGTTGATTTTAAAGCTTCTCCCGGATCCGTGACAGCATTGGTTGGAAGTTCCGGTTCTGGTAAAACCACCATCGCCGGATTAGTAGCTTCTTTTCTTTCCCCCACTTCAGGTGAGGTGTTAATTGATGGAAAAAACTTATCTGAAATCACCCTTGACAGTTATCGAAGAAACCTGGGGGTCGTCTTACAAGATGACTTTTTATTTGAAGGGACGATCAGGGAAAATATTATGTTCCCCAGGCCTAATGCTCCAGAAAACAAAGTAATGGATGCCGTAAAAGCGGCTTATGTGGATGAGTTTGCTGATAAATTTGAAGAAGGATTGGATACGCTAATAGGTGAGAGAGGTGTAAAGTTATCAGGTGGTCAGCGTCAACGAATTGCTATCGCTCGGGCCATACTTGCTGATCCTAAAATTTTGATTCTTGATGAAGCTACTTCCAATTTGGACAATGAAAGTGAAGCCTTTATCCAGGAAAGTTTAACGCATCTGTTACAAGGTAGAACGACTTTTGTCATTGCCCACAGGTTAAGTACTATTCGTAAAGCAGATCAGATATTGGTAATTGAAGGCGGAAAAATAGCTGAACGTGGATCGCATGACGAATTGATTGATAAAAAGGGACGCTATTTTGATTTATATACTTATCAGGCAAGGATTTAATTTGAAAATATGACTAAATAAATAGATTTCGCGTCATAGATGGTGTGAACTTTTGTAGTATTATTCGAGTTCTATTTGTAATATTATTACGGCTATATAAGATAGATAAGTAAACGGTTTTGAATGAATTGAGTTATTAATTTGATGATTCAACTAGCCAGATGTAATTGCCACATTTTGAATTTCTTATCAATGAACCACCGCCAAATAGCAGTCCTTTTTTTATTGCTTTTAATTTCTATAGCTGCTTTTTCTCAGAACAAAGATGGGGAAGTGCATTTCCCTGAGACATTTGATCAGCCATATGTGAGGGTTACAGAAATTGAGGTATCTGGCAATAATCTTACGAGAGACCAGATAGTCATACGAGAGCTTGATTTTAAGAAGGGTGATACCTTGTCAGTTTTTAATAAAGGAGACCATTTCGGAAATAGCTTAATGCGTTTTTTCGATAAAGATTCGAGTGAGGTGAGTTTGAGGCTTAATTTCAGTCGGGATAATATTATCAACACCAAGTTGTTTTTAACCACTGATCTTTATTTGGAGCAAATAGAAGGGATTAATTACAGATTGAAAATTAGTGTTACGGAGCGGCATTATTGGTGGGTGTTTCCGGTAATAAAACTTAACGCTCCAAATTTCAATGAATGGTTACGAGATGTTGATCTTTCCCAACTTAGTATGGGCATATTCGGCAGTCATAATAATCTGTTTGGCTCGAGTCACCAGGCATCTATTGGAGCTTATGCGGGTCAATCATGGGCGCTTGCCCTTGGCTATAATATTCCCTGGATAGGTAAAGGGCAAAAAAAAGGAGTGACATTTGTGGGAGGGTATAAAAACCTTGCAGTTGTTGAGTATGCTTCTCTAGATAACAGACGTGAGATATCGTATGATAGAAATAGTCTTGAAACTGCATTTGTTGGTGCCAGAATGAAATTAAGACCAGGATTATATCATTACAATACCATAAAATTAACAGCACAATATATTGGCATTTCAGATTCCATATTTAAATTAAATCCAACTTTCTTAGCTGCAAATAAAACTTCAAATGTTTCACTTAGTTTGTATTTAGATTATTACTACGATTCCAGAAATAATAAATCATATCCACTTGAAGGAAATTTATTGCGAGCATTTATTGACAAACGTGGTCTGGGAGTATTGTCAAAAGACGTAGATATTTTTTATTACGGTTTGGATTTTCATTTTTATCAAAAGCTAAATAAAAAATTTTATGTAGCTGAAATGGTAAAAGCAGTTAATTCTGCTGGCGAAGGTGCTCCCTATTATTATCAATTAAGTTTGAATGGGAAGAAAGATTTTATCAGGGGATATGATTTATACACAATCAAAGGTGATCAGATGTATTACTTCAGAAGTAATATAAAATATGAATTGGTTAAGCCGGGAGTCAGAAAGGCGAAATCAGAAAAAAATAAATTTAGTGCTATACAATATGCCTTTTATTTGAACTTGCTTTCTGATGTAGGTTATGTCAGAAATAAATATACAGAGCAAAACCCGTTGAATAATCGATTTCTTTTTAGTTGGGGAGCAGGTTTGGATTTTGTCACATACTACGATTTGGTTTTTCGATTCGAATATGTCTTTAACTCTGCCAGGACCAATGCATTTCTAATTGGTTTTGGAATGCCAATATAATTTTTTAAATAAAAAAAGTCTGTGCGCGTATCGCACAGACCAGTTTACTAATAAGGATTTATTTGATTCAATCTCGGATTTTCGTTTTAATATTCCTGATTTCCTTTCCATTTTCCAGGGTGACATCCATGGTGATCAGGGTGTAGTGTTTGTCAAATTGTAATACCATACGATCAATTTTTTTCACATCACGATTGTATTCGTCTTCAATATCGTCGATGATATCTCTGAGATCAGTGCCATTAAACCGTGAATCTCCCTCTTCAATATCCCGAACTTCGATATCCCGGATTTCAATTTTCATTTTTCGCACAGCCGTTTCCACCGCATGTTCTATGTCATCTTCAAATTCATCCCAGTCAATATCTACATCATTAATCCGAATATCAATATCATCATCATCAATATGCACTGAGAAATCACCATCAAGGCTGGCGAAAGCTTCTTCAATGATATCACCAATGTCGTCTATGTCAATATCTATATCAACATCGTCGTCATGAATAGAAATACTAACATTTGAATCTTTTTTTTGTGCTAAAAGTGTAGTGGATGTAAGCAGTAAAAATGCGAGGAATAAGTAAGGCAGTTTTCTCATAGCAATCATATTTAGTTGACTTGCCATATGAAAATAATATGCCAGAAAAAGAAATGTTTGAATTTAGACCGTATTAAGCTTTTTGGTTAAATCCGATTAAAGTTGGTGTTCGAAAAAGGACAGCTCGGTGATAGTTTTTGAACAATAAAAAAAATGAAAATCTGGTTTTTGTTTAAAAAGGTTAAGACTCCAGAATTCTAAAAGTAAAGGGCGCTTCAAACATTTCGTCAAATTCGTGGCCGGTACTTTCCATATCCTCATCATCCTCGAAGTAGCTCCAGATGATGTTAACCTTGTTGCCATCAAGATAAATGTCTTCGAGTTCCTTTAATACATCCAGAAACATTTTAGAAGAAGCGGTATTGATATATTCCACCTCAAAATACATAGTGGTTTCAGGATTAGGCTTAAGTTTATATTTTTCCAGCCAATTAATGATGGGTTCATAGTATGACTGCACATCTTCCATGAAGGATTTACCTTTTATCTCAAAGATATTGTTGTCTTTGTCTAATAAAATTTCCGGGGTCTCTTCCGTCCCTTTAAAATACAACCTTTTCATCACTCAATATTTTACCCAACCAAATTCAATTTATTAATTAAACGCTTACTTTTAGATGTTTTTCAGCTTCAGCTATTGCTTCGTTCATCTGCTTTCCCACAGCAGTTATACGTTCTTTTTGTTTTTCGAGGTAATCCATTATTTCACTTTTTGCCACGTGTTCATAATCGCTGTGAAATTCCCGCATCCAATTCATCATAGCATCATCAGCCTCATTTAGGTTTTGGGATAGGGCTTTGATATTATCAATTGCCTGGCTATTGTCATTTATGGTATCGTTTTCTAGTGATGCAATTTCTTCTTTAAGCTGAGACTTTAATTCCATAATCCTATCCATCTTAGTCATTGCTTCATCATGAATGTCCATTACTTCATCATAAATTTTTTCATGCCTGTTGCATGAAAATAGCATTGTAACCAATATTAGAATTCCCAGGTATTTTTTCATCGCAGATAGTAGTTTAGCAGTTAAGTAACAAAATAAAGTTAGAAAAATTGTTGATTTAAATCAGTAATTGAAGTGGTATAACCGAAAGCCATGCATTTGTCAAAAGCAATCATTCCCACAAAGCATATTTTTCCAGTTTCACCTGTTCTCCAAAAAACTGACGGGTTAAGTTTTCAAAATCTTTCGTATAGTCCGAAACGAGAAAAGAGTAGGTAGGTTTACCAGAAGGGCTCTGTAATAGATGATATTCAAGGTATGCTTTTAAAGAGGCTGCTACTATTTCTGAGCTATCCAAAACTTCCACAGAATCTTTGTAAAACTCATTGACTTGCTGTTTAATTAATGGATAATGAGTACAGCCGAGTATTAATGATTTGATGTTTTTAAATGTTTCATGTGAAAGGTATTCATGGATAATGTCATGACTGATTCTTCCTTTGATAAAGCCCTCCTCGATCATTGGCACCAGCAGGGGAGTGGCCAGCGCATGAAAGGAGATCTTGTTATTCAGCGCCTCTATTTTCTTCTTATAAACTTCAGAGCCTACGGTTTGCTTAGTGCCAATTAACCCAATATCCATGTCTGAGTAATTTTCTCGGATGAAATTGACAACCGGATCAATAACATTAAACACTTTCGCTTTAGAGCCTACATATTCCTTTACCAACTCAAATGCAGCAGCAGAAGCAGAATTACAGGCGATTAAAATGACTTTACATTTTGCCTTGAGGAAAATGTCTGTGATTTTAATGGAATAGGCCTGGATAGCTGCGGCTGACTTATCGCCATAAGGAAGGTGAGCCAAATCACCAAAATAAATAATGCTTTCGTTTGGTAGCAGGTTTTTTACAGCTCTTGCTACTGTTAGACCTCCAATCCCGCTATCAAAAATACCAATCGGGTTCTGTGCTTTTGACATAAAAATATTTTGGCAAATATAATAATAGTGAGATAGGTAATGGATTAAATCAAATAGATTATATTATTCAATATTCTTTTTCTTCCTCTGAAGAAATTTCAATAGATGAGGAGGATAATTTTTCCAGGAATTCTACCGTATTTTCATTTTGATTAATACTCAACTTTTTTCGTAGTCTATACCGGGCTGTTTCTACACCTCGTACCGAAATATTTAGAATTGAAGCAATCTCTTTATTAGAAAGGTTCATTTTTACAAATCCACAAAGACGTAATTCTTTCTGTGTTAAATCAGGAAAATTGGTTTTTAGCTCCTGGAAGAAATCGTGATGTACCCTTTCAAAATTAGTGTCAAATACCTGGAGGTGTTCTTCATCTTGTAAGTTATGATTTATCTTTTTGGATAGGCTTCTTATTACTCCACGGACTTTTTCATTTTTTACCATTTCCCTTAAATCCTTCAATTGAAGATGCATCTCAGATAATAAGTCACGTTTTCTGACTAATAGCATTGTATAATTGGCCAGTTCCATGCTTTTACTAATCACATCTTCCTCTAGCTGTACTTTATCCTTGAGTATTTTTTCCTTTTCCTGTTCCAGGCGAATTTGCTCAAGTTCTAACTCTAATACTTTGCGCAGCTTTCTTTCTTCTAGTCGGGTTCGCTTTATTTTTCGTTTTACAAGCAACCAGGTTAAAACTATTACACTAATACCAATGATCAGGAATGTCAGGAATGCACCTCGAGTTTGATACCATTTTGGCAGAATTACAAAAGCATATTGTGTTTCGTCCGTCACTCCACTTATAAGATTTTTTGATCGAACTTTAAATATGTAACTACCTGATTTTAAGAAGCTATATTCCTTTTTGTGCGATTGAGTCCATTCTGACCAGTTTTTGTCAAGGTCTTCAAGTTTATAACTGAAATAGACATCTCCCTGGCTACTTAGTCCAGGGGCAGCAAATTGAAAATTCAACTGACTTGTGTTATTTGGTAGGATGAGTGGACTTTTGCTATCTAAGGGCGCAAATAATATGCTGTCCTTAGTGCTTCTGAAACGCACTTCCGTGAATAGGGTGTTTATAGTTCTGTTTTGAGGTTTGGGGGCATAATCGATGATGTAAAGCCCATTAATCGTACCAACTAACACATGCTCATCCCGAAAGGGGTGGATAAATTCCATGCTTTTTATGAAGCTTCCTTTAAGCGGTAAAAATGCTTCTTTATGAAGAGTGGGATTTGATTCACCCGTTTTAAAATAACCTAATTCATCCTCAAGTATAAACCAGGTTTTGTCACCCTTGTTAACCACTTTCCTAATGATGCCTT
>JBNLGO010000084.1:0-16673 GCA_050306095.1 Cyclobacteriaceae bacterium | reverse complement strand
CTTTAATGAAAATATTCCTGTATATCTCATGATGGCTATCATTGTCGCCTTGTTTATGGGACTTACGGTTAGTGCAGAAGAAATAATTAAAGACAGGAAAATACTAAAACGGGAATCCTTCCTGAATTTAAGTTGGAATAGCTACCTGATGTCTAAAATCGTAATCCTATTTACGCTTTCGGCCATTCAAACATTTACCTTCACTATTATCGGTAATTTCATTCTTGAGATTAGAGAAATGACCTTTATATATTGGTTTGTTTTCTTCTCGGTTTCCTGCACAGCCAATATTATAGGGTTAAATATTTCTTCTGCATTTAACTCTGCTATTACAGCTTACATTCTTATACCATTTCTTATTATCCCTCAAATGGTGTTAAGCGGTCTTTTATTCAGTTTTGATAAATTAAACGATATCATCAGCACGAAAGGAAAGGTGCCTATTGTAGCAGACATAATGACATCGAGGTGGGCATATGAAGCAGCTGCAGTTAAGCAATATGTTTCCAATTCATTTGAGGAGGATATTTATCCTTATGAATTATTAGAGCGACAATCAGATTTTAAAGCCTCCTATTGGGTAAAAGAATTAAGAAACCGGTTAGATTATATCAATCAAAACCTGGATAATGAAGATGAAAAGGCCATCGAAAAAATAAAATCGCACCTTTTACTCATCAGGAATGAAATAGAAAAAGAACCTATAAAAGCCGGACTGGAGGATTTTAATTTGGAAGTTGGGTTACAACTCGAAAATTATTCTAAACAGACAGGAGAATTACTAAATTCCTATCTGGATAAAGTTTATCAACACTATCTAGATCAATATAAATTGGGAATAAAAAGAAAGGAACGAGCCATATATTATTTAGAAAATGAATCGCAAAGTGGATTTGATCTGAATGAGTATAAGAATAAATACTTCAATGAAAGCCTAAGTGATTTACTAAGAAATATTAGTGTGAAGGATAGAATTCTCGAACATGATCATGAATTAATACAACAAATAGACCCTATATACAATGTGCCAAGTAATCCATCAAATTTGTTTGATTATAGGTCACATTTTTTAGCTCCAAAAAAACATTTTTTAGGAAAATATTTTGACACCTATACATTCAATATGTCGGTTATTTGGTTAATGAGCTTATTCCTGTATTTAGCTTTGTATTTTGAATGGCTACGGAAATTACTAAATTCATTTTCTAAAATATCATTAAAAAAGTAAGCGAGTGACTTTTGGGGTATAATTGTATTATTCGGTTAATTATTATTAAATTATTTTACAGAATCTTTGCGAAGCAATATATTTAACATTTAGAAAAATTATCATTTTGTATGAAAAAGTTCATATTCTTATTTGCAGCGACTGTTTTGTTTGCATGTAATTCAGGTAAAAAAGGTGAAGATCAAGCATTCCTTGAAAGCCTGGATACATTGGCACTAGATCAGCCTGTTATATCAGAGGAAGTAATTTCAGATATTATTCAGCAGATACCTTCTCCACTGGAAGTATCTTTTTTACTTAAAAGTGCAGGCTCAAAGTATAATTATGAAATGCTAAATACACCAGACAACATTTCAAATTATAATAGCAATTTTGAAAAAGCGCTTAACCTCGGAATTTATGGCACAGATCTTGGTTACTCCAATATATATGAACAAAATCAGGACGCACTTTTTTATTTAAATTCAATTAGAGGTTTGGCAGAGGACTTGAGTATAGGACAATTTTTTGACTTTGGAACGATTAAAAGGCTGGCAACAAATAGTGATAACCTTGATTCACTTTTATTAATTACCACCCAGAACTTTAATAATATAAATTCCTATCTACAGGAAAACCAAAGACAAAATTTAAGTATTTTAATTCTCGCAGGTGGATGGTTAGAGGCGCTGCATATAGTTTGTGAGGTGTCTGAAGACAATCCTGACAACCAGGAATTAATAGAAAAAATTGGTGAGCAAAAAATCATTCTAGATAATATTAAATTGTTATTGGGCTTCTACAAAAATGATCCTTATATAGCTGATTTGCATAAAAGTGTATTGAAACTTGAAGAAGCTTTTGCTGAAATTGAAATTGTTTATACATATGCAGAGCCCACTTTTAAGGAGGTAAATGGTATGCTTGTAATCGAAGATAATAGTTCAACTACTATAAATATAACCCCTGAAAACGTAGTGACGATCAGGAATCAAGTGAATGAAATCAGGGATAAAATTATATCGTAAGTAAAAAGCATTTAATTTCTATGAAGAGTATAATGAAAATATTAGGACTAATCACTGTAGCAGTTGTTTTCTCATTCAACGTAAATGCACAATGTAATGCCGATGCATTAGCCCAGGCATGTGTCCCTAAACTTCAAGATGGCTTTACATTTTTAAAGACATTTAAAGTAGATGGTATGGGAGGAGCGAAAAGTAAAGTAGAGTATTCGTATGTTTTTAGTAAGGACACTCAATATTTTTTGAATATTTGTTCAAATGGAAGTGAAACAGATGGGATCATTGTCACCATGTATGATTCTAAAAGGCAAATAGTTTCAACAAATTACAATAATGGAAAATTTTATCCCGGTATTGTTTATCCATGTAATGCTACCGGAATTTATTATATAACCTTTACATTTCAAGGGTCTACCTCACATTGTGGTGGTAGCGTGTTAGGGTTTAAAAGATAGTTTTACAATAGAATTGAGAATAAGCTACTCGAGATCGGGTAGCTTTTTTTTTATAAATAGAGATAATAACTTTTTAAATAATCGATAAACTGATCGGTATAGCTGCCATTCTTATTTTTAATCACAAATTTTTCTAATCCCTCATTTACTTTTCTTTTCGAAAATGACTGAGCCCTTACTATACAATTTTGATCAGCCTCTTTATCATAAATATTTATTTTCCGGTTAATAAAATATCCAAAAGTCTCAAGCTTCGCAGCTAATAACTCCATATCATATTCAGGTAACAAAACCCACAATTGTCCTTCCTCTAAAAGAATGGAGTTTACACTTTTGCAAAATCTATCCAATGAGAAATGATCCCTATGTCTTGCCAGATTAATGGTTGAATCTGTTGTTTTTAAATGATTATTAAAAAATGGTGGATTAGATACAATTAAGTGATATTTGCTTTTAAAATCGTAAGATAAAAAATCACCTTTTATAGCCCTTAATTTTTCTCTCCATTTACTCTTTTCAAAATTATCTTTGGCCTGAATAAATGCACTTTCATCTATCTCAATTGCATCGATTAGTGCATTTTCCGCTTTCTGGGCTAACATCATCGACAACAATCCTGTTCCCGTACCAACATCTAATACTCTTCCGGATACATTCCCATCTATCAATGCACCAAAGATGCACGCAATGGTACTCACCTTCATGGCGCACTGATCTTGATAAACCGTAAATTGTTTGAATTTAAAGTATGGATTTGCCAATGAACTAATTAACCGTTTTCAAGTTCATACCCCTCGTCAATTTTGAGATTACCGCTGTTTGCTGCAGCAACTGCTAATTGGTCGCAACGTTCGTTTTCCGGATTTCCTGCATGTCCTTTCACCCATTTAAAGGTAACATTATGGTATTTGTACACTTCCAAAAAACGCTTCCAGAGATCAACGTTTTTTTTCTTTTTAAACCCAATTTTTACCCAACTACTTAGCCACCCTTTTTCTACTGCATCTACCACATATTTAGAATCTGAATAGATCGTGACCTTCATTTTATTATGCTTGAGTGTCTCCAACCCTTTAATAACTGCCAGAAGCTCCATCCGGTTGTTAGTAGTTTTTCTAAATCCTTCTGCCAACTCTTTGCGATGTTGATTGTATTTTAACACTACTCCATATCCTCCTGGTCCTGGATTACCTTGTGCCGCCCCATCTGTGTAGATAATAATCATTTAAATAAATTCTCTTTTAAAAGTTTTACAGCCAAAGAAAGTAAAATTATTCCAAATACTTTTCTTAGAATATTAATTCCATTGACGCCTATTTTCTTTTCGAGCCACCCCGATGATTTTAACACGAGATAGACGAAGACCAAATTCACCAAAATTCCAATTAATATATTGACCTCCTGATACGCTGCTTTTAAAGATAAAATAGTTGTTAATGATCCTGCTCCGGCTATTAATGGAAAGGCTAACGGAACAATAGATGTACTTTTTGGCTCAGAAATATCATTTTTAAAAAAGCTTCTATCTAATATCATTTCCATTCCAATAATCAATATAATTATGGCTCCGGCGATAGAGAACGAAGCCACATCTATACCGAAAATTTTAAGGATGCCTTCTCCAATAAATAGAAATGCAACCATCAATGCCCCGGCAATGAGTGTAGCTTTTAATGACTCAATCTTTCCAGACTTCTTTTTTAGATCTATAATGATAGGAATCGATCCAATAATATCAATAATAGAAAACAGAATAACGGTAACCGTCATGATTTCGCCTACATTAATCATATCCTTTAAATTAAAGTGATCGACTAATGTAATTTAAAATAAAAATCTTCCACATTCCCTACCTCAATATTGAAAATATCGGTGACTTATTGATTGAGCCACTTTTTAAAATCTGACACCCTATCTCTGCTTACCACAATGGTGTCGTTAATGGGGGTTTTAAGCTCTACTTTTAATCTACGGTTGTAATAACTTTTTATAGAATGTATTTCATCAATTGAAATGATATACTGCCTATTAACTCTAAAAAATTTTACTGGATCAAGTAGGTTTTCATCCAATTCTTCCAGAGAATTATCAATTAAGAAAGTACGTCCCTGGGTATTTGAAATTATGTAGGTAAGCTTTCCTTCCGTATGAAAAACCGCTATTTCTGAAACGTTAATTATCTGCATTCGATCACCCAATTTTACTAAAAACCTTTTTTTAAATTTTGACTTAAAAGCTTCATTATCTTTTTTCAAAACCAATTTTTCATACTTTCTCAATGCATTTATTAATGCTACATTGTTTAAAGGTTTTATTAAGTAATCGATAACATTCCATTTAAATGATTCCAGTACCCTATTCCTTTGATTTGATATGAAAATGATTGGAGTATCCAACGATGTTTCATTTAAAAATTCAAAGGTAGACCCATCCTGTAATTCAGTATCAGCGATTATAAGGTCATCTTTCTTTTCCACTGACAGATGCTTCGATAACTCAATAATATTTCTAGCTATTTTCAAATTATTGAGATTTTTTGAATTGTAGGAATTTATTAAATGAGTTAGCTGGCTAAGAATTTTATCTTCACTTTCTACCAATAGGGTATTCATTCCATGCGTTCTGTTGATTAAGCTAGTATGAAACAACCCAATAACGTCATTTGTTTGAAAGTGAAATAAAAATGGGACTGGATCTCTCCAGTCCCTCATCAATTTAAACAACCCACCAACTTTATTATAGAGTCGGCAATAAAACTTTATCAACTACATGTATCACCCCATTGCTGCCCTGAATATTGACTTCCACTACATTAGCATCGTCTCCACCTGATTGATCTGTAATAGTTACTGCACTTCCATTAATATTAATGGTAATATTTTCGCCACTTAGCATTGGCACTACCTGACCATTAACTAAATCAGTACTAAATACCCTGGAACTTGCAGCGTGGTATTGAAGAATTTTCGTTAACTGATCCGCATCAAGTGTAGGGATGATCTCAGATATTTCATCGAATGCGGCATCGGTCGGTGCAAAAACTGTTACATTCTCAGCAGCTATCAGAGCATCTGCTACAGCAGAAAGAGAGTCTGAAGTAAGCAAACTTACTAATACTGTAAACTCAGAATCTTCACCAGCATCAGCCAGTGCAGCAGCAATATCTATGACGTTCCCTGCAGGTGGTGTCAATGTTCTGTCAATTGTATGAATGACACCATTTGACTTTTCTATATCGACGCCAGTAATCTGCGTTAGACCATTTATCAATACCACATCATTTGTTAAATAACCTAAATATATATTTGGATTAGTTTCATTTAATGTTGCAACCATGCCATCTGATGGCAATTCAGACGATAATACTTTGGCTCCTACTACATGGTATAACAATATTGGTGTGAGATCCTCAGCAGTTAGGCCTTCCAAGGAAGTAATACCTGCAGCTACAAATGCTGCATTATCTGGTGCAAACAGTGTTAAATTCTCCGTTGTAGCAACTGTACTTAATAAACCAGCTGTTCTCAGAGCAGCAGTTAATGTGGTGTAATTCGGATCAAAAACTGCAACTTCAGCTATTGTCCCTACAGTTTCTGCTATAAACCCAGGCAATAAAACTCCATCAACCGCATGAATTACTCCATTAATTGCCTTTACATCTGCAGTCACAACATTTGAACCATTAATTTTAACTCCATCTGACAAGTCAACTTCCAAGTTTTCACCTTCTAATAAAGTTGGTAAAGCACCATCAGTAAGCTCATTAGAAAGCGTAGCTCCTCCTACTAAATGGTACGTTACAATTTCTTTTAGTAATTCCACTGGTAAGTCATCGATAGATGATTTACCTAAAGCAGACAGTGTCGCTTCAAACGCGCTATTAGTAGGAGCGAAAACTGTTAAATCTGCTGTAGGTTCGTTAGCTGCAGAAAGTAAATCCGAAAGTTCTGGCTTCGAGAGTGCTGCAACTAGTATTGAAAAATCTGGATTTGATGCAGCAATCTGTACAATTGTTTGTGCTACAAAATTTTCAGGTATAAGCACTTCGTCGATAACATGGACGACACCATTCGACGCTTCAACGTCAGCAGTAATTACATTAGACGAACCATTTATTACTACCCCAGAAGAGACATCCACATCTATAGATTGACCTGATAATAAGGTAGGCACTGATCCTGATGTTAAGTCTGAAGATCTGACATTACCTCCCACTACGTGATATTGCAATAAAGCAGTTAATACCGTCGGATTTGAGGTAATATTATTTAATTCATCAGGATCTAACTTAGCAAATGCCTCATTTGTAGGAGCAAATACAGTGAAAGGACCAGCACCTTTTAGCACATCTGTTAAACCTGCACCAACAATTGCATCAACAAGCGTACTTAACTCAGGGTTTTCCTGGGCTAGTTGTACAATGTCTTTTGGTTGTGCTGGAGTACCTCCTTCGTCATCTTTACAAGCTGTTGTAAATATTGACACGAATATTAACATTGATAGTATCCATACTATCCTTTTTTTTAAGTTGGCTTTTGTTTTTTTCATGACTTTCAATTTTTTATTGTATAAACAACAATTCACAAAGTTTGTAATGGAAATCGGAGCGGGTTGGCCAAAAACAATCCTGACTTGTTTAACTTTTTTGCCTAATCGTTAAACAAACTTGCGGATTAAATTAATTGACATTTGTCATTGAATAATTAAAATTAATGGGCTTAATTTGCTTCTTTAAAATTAATCTAAATAAGAACTGGCATGTCAAAAAGCGTTGCAGATCTTAAACCAGGCGAATTTGGGGTAATAAAGGGTTTCCTTGACAACATCATTTCATTAAAATTAATGGAAATGGGTTGCCTACCTGGTGTGAGGGTGAAATTGAATTTTATTGCTCCGTTGGGAGATCCTATAGCAATAGACGTGGCAGGATATAATCTTTCCCTCCGTAATGCCGAGGCTTCAAATATTTTAATAGAATAATTGCCGATTTTTAATGACGAATAAAAAACCGGTAAAAATCGCTCTTGTTGGAAACCCCAACTCAGGAAAGTCTTCCCTATTTAATTATCTGACTGGATTAAATCAAAAGGTTGGGAATTTCCCTGGTGTAACTGTGGATAAGAAAGTAGGTTCATGTAATATTTCATCAGAGCTCAAAGCCAATATAATTGACCTTCCAGGTACATATAGTCTTTACCCAAGATCAATAGATGAGCGTGTTGTTACAGATATATTATTAAATAAAGATTCAAAAGATTATCCGGATATTATTGTTGTAATAGCAGATGCAGCTAATTTAAAGCGAAACCTATTGCTATTTAGCCAGGTGATGGATCTGGAAGTGCCTATTATTCTGGCGCTAAACATGCTGGATGTTTCAGTAAACCTGGGGCAAAAAGTTAAATCAGTTGAATTAGCAAAAAACCTGGGAGTACCCGTTGTATCAATAAATGCGAGAATAGGAAGTGGGATTGCATTGCTTAAACAGGCAATTGAACAAGTAGAAAAACCAAGGAAACCATTTATTGATGCTAAAGAATTAGCCGGTGCGACAATTGCCGATATATCTCTGGAATGTGGAATTTCTAATCCATATGAAGCATTATTAGTTGCCCAGCAAGGCAGGTTTTCGACCATCTTTTCAGAAGAAAAAAAACAGAAAATTGCAGAGCTCAACCTAAAAAACAAATTCAACCACGAGCTGATTCAATCCAAAGAGATTTTAACCAGGTATAAAAAGATTGACAAAATCATTGAAAATGCGGTAGAGTTTAATGTCGATAAAAATAAAAACCTGACAGAGAAGCTCGACAAAATTTTGACGCACAAGATTTTTGGATACCTTATCTTTTTATCGATACTGTTCTTGATATTTCAATCCATTTTTACGTGGGCCAGCTACCCAATGGATATGATTGATAGTGCATTTGCTAATATAAGTTCATGGATAAAGACCACACTTCCCAATGGATTATTCGTGGATTTACTTTCTGAAGGAATCATTCCCGGAATAGGAGGTATCGTAATTTTCATCCCTCAAATTGCTTTGTTATTTGCATTTATAGCCATTTTAGAGGAATCAGGATATATGTCCAGGGTTGTTTTTCTAATGGACAAAATCATGCGAAAATTTGGGCTGAATGGAAAAAGTGTTGTTCCTTTAATTTCAGGGGTGGCGTGTGCTATTCCGGCTATTATGGCCACCAGAACAATCAGTAACTGGAAGGAAAGATTAATTACAATTTTTGTCACACCATTTATGAGCTGTTCAGCTCGATTGCCTGTTTATACGATATTGATTGCCCTTGTCGTACCTGAAACCAAACTTTTTGGATTACTCAGTCTGCAGGCTGCTGTATTGATGGGGCTTTATCTCCTTGGTTTTTTCATGGCAATATTTTCTGCCTGGGCATTAAAACTTATCATTAAAACCCAAGAAAAAAGCTACTTCATCATGGAGTTGCCGCTGTACAAATTTCCCAGGTGGAAACATGTAGGTATTACCCTCTATGAAAAATCCATGACCTTCGTAATGGAAGCCGGGAAAATTATTTTAGCTATTTCTATTGTATTATGGGTGCTTGCCTCCTTCCCTAAAAATGGAATTGAAAATGCCGTTGCAGAAACCCGAACAGAAATGGAAGCTAAAAATGCAAGTGAAGAAGAAATTGATAAAAAACTTGATGCAGTAAGGCTTGAAAACAGCTATGCGGGAATGTTTGGCAAAACCATTGAACCAGTAATCAAACCTTTAGGTTACGATTGGAAAATCGGAATTGCTCTCATTACTTCATTTGCTGCCCGTGAAGTCTTTGTTGGTACCATGGCTACAATTTATAGCATTGGTGCTGAGGCTGATGATGATAGCACCATTAAAAAAAGAATGAAAGCCGAAATTAATCCAGATACTGGTGAACCAAGATATAATCTTGCAGTGGCATTCTCCCTTTTGATTTTTTATGCTTTTGCGATGCAGTGTATGAGTACATTGGCGATCGTTTGGAGGGAAACTAAAAGCTGGAAATATCCACTTTTACAGCTTTTCTATATGTCAGGTATTGCTTATGTGTTTTCGTTAATTGTCTACCAAATACTTAAATAACAAACTAAGTTTTAGATAAACCTGATCCATCAGCACCAACCTTCCATTGCTTCATTATTGATATTACTTCATCTACATTGGTGAGTCTTATGAGCTTTTTAAGGGTATTTTCCTTAACAAATTCTTCTTTCTTCATTTTATCAATAAACCCAAAAAGCTGATCATAATATCCATCAATATTTAAAATGGCTACCGGAAATTTTATTAAACCCAATTGGCTCCATGTAAATATTTCGAATATCTCCTCCATGGTTCCTATTCCACCAGGTAAAGCCAGGAATCCCTCTGAAAGTTGGGCCATCTTCATTTTCCTTTCGTGCATGGTTTCTACAATATGAAGCTCGCTGATCCCATCATGGCCAACTTCCTTTTCATACAAAAATCGTGGGATAACACCGGTAACACGGCCTCCTTCAGCTAATACAGCATCGGCAAGCTCTCCCATTATTCCTATGCTTCCACCTCCATAAACCAGTTCAATGCCATTATTTGCGAGTAACTGCCCAAGCTTGATTGCCTCTTTTGTATAATTTGAATTGACCCCATGACTTGAGCCACAAAACACACACAATTTTTTCATTTTAAATTTCTTTCTTTTCTAAAGATTTGAGTCTTTTATCCAGCTTTTCTACAAGGTTTTCCAGATTAATAATGCGATCTGAAAGTAATGTGGGAGGATTTATTCTCTTTGAAAAATAACCAACAGCTTCCCAGATTTCTAACACGTCATCTACTAATACAGTTTTTACCTGCACGTTGTAATTATCTGCTTTCAAAAGTAAAGAACTGCCGGATTTTTCAAGCCTTCTTACAACAATCTCTTTTTGCGTCACCACTACATATACCAACCCAACAGTAAGTTTAGTATAAGAAGACTTTTTCAAAACTTTACCTAAAACAATATCTCCTGACTCCATGCCTTGATGATTGTCATGCATTTCCTCATTAGCTATTTCAAATGCTCGAATGGATTCACTATCAAAACCAGGGATCAATATTCCCGGTAAATTTGAAATAAAGTCTTTACTATTAAGTTGGACGAGGTAATCGATTTGCTGAGCAGCAGGAACAAAAACAGATTTTGAAGATAATTTATTCTTTTTGGGTTGATTTAATTTTGACTGAATTAATTCATCGGCATGCATGTCAAATTTATAAAGCTCATTAATAGTAAGTTCTTTAGTCAATAAGCTATCGATTGATATGCCAAAATGGTTAGCAATTTGAATAACGGTTTCAATTTTTGGTTCCGCCCTTTCTTCCTCATATGCCCCCACGCTTGGTCGCGCTAGTTTGAAAAGTTCAGCAAAAGCTGCTTGGCTTAATTTCTTAACCGTTCTAATTTTTCTAATATTTTTTCCAATTGTTGACATATTTTTTCTACATTTGGCTAACCTTTTGAGCAATGCTATCGTTATTAGAATTAAAAGTACAAATAATTGACAATAAAATCAGCATCAACCAAACAAATTTAAACTAAATAATGGCGCCATTTTTAGTATTTTTAACCAAACAACTATTAAAACTCAAAACAAGAAAATAATGAGTGCAGACTTTGAAAAAGTAAGAAACTATTTACTAGAACTTGATTTCAATATTGTCAGCCAAAACCCAGAAGATGAAATCTTTTGGGTAGAAAAAGAAGACGCAGGAATTCACAACCTGGTTATTGGATGTGCAGACCCAATTCTTATCATGGAACAGTACCTTTTTAATATTGAAAATGAATCAGCAGAAGTATTTAAAAAACTTCTGATTAAAAACAGGGACATTATTCACGGGGCATTTGTACTCGATGAAAATGGCAAAAAGGTGATCTTCAGAGACACCTTACAATTAGAGAACCTCGATTTTAATGAATTAGAGGGTTCCATTAACTCGCTTAGCTTATTGTTAAGCGAATATTCAGAACAGTTAATTGAATTTTCAAAAAAATAATAAGTCATGAGTATCTTCAAGAGATTATTTAAAATAGGACAATCGGAAGCTCACAGTATCGTAGATAAATTGGAAGACCCGATAAAATTAACAGAGCAAGGAATCAGAGATCTTAAAAAAGACCTGGATGAAAGCCTGAAATCATTTGCCGAAGTAAAAGCAATAGCCATTCGTTCACGGAAAGAAGCTAGTGATGCCGCTAATAAAGCTAGCAGCTATGAGCAAAAAGCCATGCGACTTATTCAAAAAGCAGAACAAGGTGAAATATCTGCTGAAGAGGCCGATCGATTAGCTGGTGAAGCTTTGATCAAAAAACAAGATGCAGAAAGACAAGCTAAAGTAGCCAAAGCAAATGCTGAAAAGGTAGATTCAAACCTTACTCAGCTTGATGCTAACATTAAAAAATTAAGGTCGTCTATTTCCCAATATGAAAATGAACTGAAAACCTTAAAGGCTAGAGCAAAAGTAAGTCAGGCTACTACTAAACTCAACAAGCAAATGACACAAATAGACAGCACCGGAACCATTGCTATGTTGGAGAAAATGAAGGATAAAGTAAATGAAACGGAGGCACTATCTGAAGCTTACGCTGAAATGGCAGACAGCAACAAAGGCCTGGATGAGGAAATTGATGATGTACTCGCTACCGATAAAGAAGTAGCTGCTAAAGACGCCTTAGAAAAATTAAAAGAAAAAATGAAAGGTAAGGAAAGTAAGTAATCCTTGCTTCCCTAACTATCAACTAAGAAAACAGGCTGGAAAATCGTAAAAGGCTGACCTATAGATTGCAAACGGCAATAGGGTCGCCTTTTATACATTATATCAATTTCTGACCAACCCACTTTAACTCCCTCCTTTTAAAAATTTCATTCTCCTATCCTTTTTTTGATTTCCATCGCTTAATTTTGCGCTTCTAAATTGAATTTTTATGGCTGAATTGGTTTTGGATAAACAAGAGTTAGAATCTCTTGGTGCTGAATTGGAAGGTGAATTTTATTTTCATGATACCATGCGAAAGCTGTATGCTACTGATGCTTCAGCCTACCGTGAACTCCCAACAGCTGTAGCTCTACCAAAATCCAATAAAGACTTAAAACGTCTTATCAAATTTGCCCGACAGAATAAACTTTCTTTAATACCAAGAACTGCCGGAACATCTCTTGCCGGCCAGGTTGTAGGAAATGGAATCGTGGTGGATGTTTCAAAATATTTCAGTCAGGTACTCGAAATAAATGAGGATGAATCCTGGGCTAGAGTACAACCCGGTGTAGTTCGGGATGATCTTAACCACCACTTAAAACCACATCAATTGTATTTTGGGCCGGAAACCTCCACCGCCAACCGGGCAATGATTGGCGGAATGGTTGGTAATAATTCATGTGGAGCCAATTCAATTATCTATGGTTCGACGAGAGAACACGTAATTTCCATTAAAGCCATATTAAGTGATGGAAATGAAGTTGTCTTTGAAAACCTTACGAAAGAAAAATTCCAGGCTAAATGTGCCGGAGAAAATGTATCTGGTGAATTAGAACAGAAAATCTACCAGGAACTAAACACGATTCTTTCTAATACAGACAACAGGAAGCTCATTGCCGAAACATTTCCCAAACCAGACATTCCGAGAAGAAATACAGGATATGCACTTGACTTGCTCATGGATAACGGAGTTTTTAATGATTCTGATATCCCTTTTAATTTATGCAAGCTCATCTCAGGTTCTGAGGGCACACTAGCTTTTATTACGGAAATAAAAGTGAATTGCACACCTCCTCCTCCAAAAAATGGACTTCTGGTCTGCGCACATTTTAGTGATCTTTACGAATCTTTAAAGGCGAATTTGGTGGCTTTAAAATATAGCCCACTTGCCGTGGAGTTAATGGATCATTATGTATTGGAATGCACAAAATCTAATATTGAGCAATCAAAAAACAGGTTTTTCGTCAAAGGTGATCCTGCGGCTATTCTAATGATCGATCTTTCCCGTGAGAATGAATCAGAAGCAATACAGATTGCCCATGATATGATAGAGGACCTCAAAACGCAAGGGTTAGGTTATCACTATCCTATCGTTCAAGGAGGAGACACCAAAAAAGTCTATGCGCTTCGAAAAGCGGGATTAGGACTTCTTTCAAATATTCCAGGCGATGCTAAGCCAGCACCTGTCATTGAAGATACAGCGGTAGATGTCAAAGATCTTCCGGAATACATCAAGGATTTTAATACCATTCTTAAAAAACATGGACTATATAGTGTTCATTATGCGCATGCTGCCACCGGAGAATTGCACTTACGACCAATTCTTAATTTAAAAACAGAGGAGGGAAACAGGCTTTTCAGAAAAATTGCTGAAGAAATAGCAGAACTGGTAAAGAAGTACAAGGGTTCGTTAAGCGGGGAACATGGGGACGGAAGGCTCCGAGGAGAATTTATCAAATACATGGTAGGGGAAGAAAGCTATCAACTCATTGAAAAGGTCAAAAGAATTTTCGACCCGGAAAATATCTTCAATCCTGGAAAGATTGTTGACACACCACCAATGGACACATTCCTTCGCTATACACCAGGACAGGAAACTCCTCAATTTGAAACGCTTCTTGATTTTTCTGATAATGACGGTATCCTTCGCTCTGCTGAACTTTGTAATGGATCTGGTGATTGTAGGAAAACCCATTTGTCGGGTGGCACGATGTGCCCTAGCTACATGGCTACCAAAAATGAAAAAGAAACCACTCGTGCCCGAGCGAATATTCTACGAGAAATATTAACCAATTCTAAAGACAAAAATCCTTTTGCGAATGAAGAAATAAAAGAGGTAATGGATCTATGCCTTTCTTGCAAAGGTTGTAAGTCAGAATGTCCTTCCAATGTAGATGTAGCTAAATTGAAGGAAGAGTTTCTTTACCAATATTATCAATCAAAAGGGGTTCCTCTGAGAACATGGTTAATTGGAAACTTTGGGAAATTAACAGCGTTGGCAAGCATTTTTCCAGCTATTTATAATTTCATTTTTTCCAATAAAACCCTAACTGGAATTGCAAATAATTTAATTGGATTTGCTAAAGAAAGATCAATGCCTTTGCTTCACTCCACTACTTTAGCTAAGTGGTATAAGAAACAAAAGAAGTACGATTTTGGGGTAGTTAAAGTGGCTGAAACAAAGAAAAAAATCTACTTTTTCAATGATGAATTCACGAATTATAATGATGTCAAAGAAGGTCAAACGGCAATAAAATTGCTAACAAAACTTGGCTATGATGTCGTTATTCCAAAACATGGAGAAAGTGGCCGGCCCTATTTATCAAAAGGTTTATTAAAAGATGCCAAGCAAAAAGCAGCTAAAAATGTAGAATTACTCGCCCCTATAATTGACGAATCAAGTCCGTTAATTGGTCTGGAGCCCTCTGCTATATTAACATTTAGAGACGAGTACATTGACCTGCTCCAAGGAGACCAAAAGGAAAACGCAAAAAAAATAGCAGCAAACACCTTTACCATTGAGGAATTTCTTTCCAAAGAATTTGAAGAAGGAAATATTGCAGAAAGTCTATTTACTGGCGAGGACAAACTAATTAAACTCCATGGGCATTGCCACCAGAAATCACTTTCATCAGTGGTGCCAACAAAAAAGATTCTTTCAATCCCTAGTGGTTACCAGGTGGAAATGATTCCTTCAGGATGTTGCGGAATGGCCGGGTCATTTGGTTATGAAAAAGAGCATTATGATCTTTCGATGAAAATCGGGGAACTTGTACTCTTCCCTACCGTAAGAAAGCAAAATGATGATGTTTTAATAGCAGCTCCAGGTACTAGCTGCCGACATCAGATAAAAGATGGAACAGGCAAAAAAGCAATGCATCCTGTTGAAATTTTATGGAATGCCCTTAAATAATTCAAGGAAAGAACATACCTTTGAAATAGCAATGACGAAAATAAACGCAATACATCTTCTCCTTTCATGGTCATGGAATCTGAAATACCAACTTTTTCAGGAGGAATAGTATTGCAATAGATAAAGAAAAAATACACACAAAAGCCTTCTGAATTAACCTCAGAAGGCTTTTTTATTTTATTATAAATATGAAAATTAAAACATCACAACAAAGCCAGGGAGCCTTATTAGCAGTCATTGGCATCTTCTTATTCTCTGCAAAGGCAGTGTTAGTTAAAGTAGCATACAATCATTTTGCTATTGATGCATTATCTCTCCTTTTGTTAAGAATGATATTTTCATTACCCTTTTATTTAATCATTATGACCTGGCAGTTTAAAACCAAAAAACCAAAAGTGTCAAGTGTAGATATCGTTCAAATAATCCTTTTAGGAATTGTCGGTTATTACCTGGCATCCTATTTTGATTTTGCCGGGTTAAAATACATATCTGCCAGTTTGGAGCGGCTGATATTGTTTATCTATCCAACATTGGTATTATTTATCTCTGCCATTGTATTGAAAAATAAAATCACAAGAAATCAGTGGATTGCTATTATTATTACCTACTTGGGCATTTTCATCACATTTGGTCCATCGCTGGGATTAGAAGGGCAAACCGATATTTGGAAAGGTTCATCATTGATTTTCTTTAGTGCACTGACCTATGCCTGCTACGTTGTTGGAAGTGGCAAGATCATTCCAAAATTAGGGAGTGTCTTATTTACTTCTATCGCCATGACAGTATCATGTTTATTTGTCATCATTCATCATGTAGCGATGAACGGCTTTAGTTGGGGCCAATATTCTATTTGGATTTATATTATTGGTTTTGGAATGGCCATTTTATCCACCGTGATTCCTTCATTTCTTGTTTCGGAAGCAATCAAAAAAATCGGTTCTTCCAATTTTGCCATCATCGGAAGTATTGGCCCTATATCAACCATTATTTTAGCAGTCATTTTGATTAATGAAAAAATTGATATGTACCAGATGGTGGGAACCTTGATTGTAAT
>JBNLGO010000083.1:0-16705 GCA_050306095.1 Cyclobacteriaceae bacterium | reverse complement strand
GAAGCAATATGGCACAATCTAGATGGTCAAAAGATTATTGCTAGTAGCCAGTTTAATGGGTTTGCAAGGACTGAGAATGGAGGGGAAACTTGGTTCGTTGCAGATAATGGATTGTCTGGTGAAAGCCCCTTTATATCCAAGCTTGCTAATTCCCCCTCCAAACCGGATAAAATTTTTACAGTGACTTCTGAAGGAGTCTTTAAAAGTTTAAATTTTGGGGGTAGTTGGGAATTAACTCCGATTAATGAAAAGTGGGGGCTTTCTACTTTTATTGATATTGACGTGTCTCGTATAAATTACAATATCATTTGGGCTGGGTCTGGGATGAGTACTACGCAAAATCTTCATGTTTCTACGGATGGTGGCGAGACATTTTCAATGGTTAATAATTACGATCAAGCTACATTGGGTAATATTTCTGGACTGTATGTTCATCCTTTTGAAGATAGTACCGCATATGCATTATTTTCTTTTTATGGTGGACCAAAAATCCTTCGAACAAAAGATTTGGGGCAATCCTGGGAGGATATTTCAGGGTTTGGGTCTGGAAGTGTTAGTACTAATGGTTTTCCGGATGTTGCGGTCTATGATTTGCTGGTGCGGCCTGATGATCCTAATGTACTCTGGGCAGGCACCGAAATTGGTATATTCGAATCTTCTAATAATGGCGAAACTTGGACTTTCTTAGATAGTGAATTAGGTGCGGCAGCTGTGTGGCAAATGAAAGCTGTAGAAGACCAAATCGTGATAGCTACGCATGGCCGGGGTATTTGGTCTGCTCAATTGGATGATTTTGTGGAAGTAACATACACTCCGGATTTATTAAGTGGGGGCACCACTATTGACAATAAGCTGTATTTAAAAATCAATTTTAATTCTCAATATGATTCTACTATTCTATATGCAGATGGTAATGTATTTCACAAAGTGGAAAGTAATTCAATTGCAGAAGATAGTTTGTTAATTATTGGTAATCCTGGATTGACCCAAAACTCTATTTATGAAGTGGAGCTAATGTCATATCGAAATGGAAAGCCTTTTGTGTCTAATAAGCAAGAAATTATATATTATGAGGTAGGTGGTCAGGAAATTGAATATGTAAACAATTTTGATGCATTGGATGCTTCTGATTTTTTTGGAACTGGTTTTACCATTGAGCAAGCTGATGGGTTTTCAAATGGAGCTATTCATAGTGAACACCCTTATCAGGAAGGAGTAAATTTCGCAGCTGGTACTAATAACTTTATATACTATCTGAAAAAGCCAGTAGTAATAGGTGAAAGGAATACACGACTGCAATATCGTGATATTGCTATAGTTGAAACTGGGGAAAGTGGAATGGAAATAGGAGATGAAGATTATTACGATTATGTGGTAATAGAAGGTAGCTTAAATGGGTATGATTGGGAAAACTTATCTGGTGGGTATGATGCCAGAAAGCATTCACCTTGGTTGAATGCCTATAACGCCAATGATAATGGAGAGCCTTCTATGTATCTGGATCATAATTTTCATCTAAATAATGTATTCAATACGGGCGACTTAATGCTACTTCGTTTCAGACTTTTTACCGATCCATTTGCTAATGGATGGGGATGGGCGATTGATAATCTTTCAATTAGCGAAGTTCCCATTACAGGGTTACAAGATATTGAGGTATCAAGTGTGAAAATTTATCCAAATCCCTCCATTGGAACGGTTAATATTATGTTTAATTCGAATAAAAATTCTACTTTAAAATTAGCCCTGTTTGACATAAGTGGTAAGCAAGTAAAACAGACATGGAATCAAAGTATTTCAGAAGGAAAGAATGAATTCAACTTTGAAAGAGAAAGTCTTAAAAACGGGGTTTATTTTCTGAAAATAGCTGATTTAACTGGTGGTGATGAAATCATAAGAAAAGTTATTTTTCAGTAAAAATTGTCATCTGAAAATCTGAGAACTGTTGTTTTGTGATACTTTAATTTTAAACTTATATACAAATAGTTCAAAAAAAATCCATCTGCGGGAATTATTTTTGACTCAATTCCATTATAAGAGAGAACGATTCACAACATCTTAATTTTTAGCAATGGAAAAATCAATGAGCTTCGAGCGTTGGAAAGAAGTGGAGTTTGGAATAAATCTACCTCATGAAAAATATGAGGTGTCGAATATGGGCCGCATTAAAAGTTACGCGATCAACAAGGAAAAAGGGAAAATATTAAAGGGCGGATTGGTAAATGGATACCGAAGTATTTCCGTAAAGTTTGGGGAAGAAATGATCCGTCAGTTTTACCTTCACCGAATAGTAGCCGAACATTTTCTGGATAAAAATTCCCCCGATCAACATTATGTAATTCATGTTGATTACAACAAGGAAAATAATTCTATTTACAATCTAAAGTGGGCCACTGAAAAGGACGTGGTCAATCACAATAACAAAAATCCTGAAGTGCTATTAAAACGCACTACGGGATATAAGCTGAATGAATCTGATGTAAGGGTGATAAAAAGGCTGCTAAAATCGCATAAAACTCGACTTAGCATTATCGCCAAACGATTTGGAATTACGCATACCCAGTTAAACAGAATACGATCCGGTGAAAACTGGGGGCATGTGACGATAGAGTAGATTAACGTTCAATTGATTCAAATATATCCACTGTAGCCCTTGACTTGTTCAACGTATAAAAGTGTAAGCCAGGGGCTCCATTTTTGATGAGCTCATTGCATTGTTGAATGGCGTAATCTACTCCTATCTGGTATTTCTTTGCAGGATTATCTTTATGTTCTTCCATTAATTCTCCTAATGCAGGTGGTATGGAAGCGCCACACATTTCTGAGAATTTTTTGATTTGTTTGAAATTTACAATAGGAATAATTCCCGGGATGATGGGGATGTTTATTCCAGCTTCTTTGCATTTTTCTACAAATTCAAAATAAAAAGCATTGTCGAAAAACATTTGGGTAACGAGAAAATCTACCCCCTGATCTACCTTGAATTTCAGGTGTTTAATATCTTCATCGATTGATGCGGATTCAAGGTGCATTTCGGGATATCCGGCGGCTCCAATGCAAAACTTGTTTTTTTCAGCAGCAAATTTCACCAAATCGGAGGCATATCTAAAATCATCATTTAAAGAATCCTGACCCTTGGGCAAATCGCCTCTCAACAACATCAAATTCTCAATTCCAATTTCTTCAAAGAACTTGAGATCATTTTCAACTTTTTCTTTGGTGGCATTTACACATGTGTAATGTGCCATACTGCAAAGCCCCAATTTGTTTTGCAGATAGTTGATCAAATCAAAGCTAATATCTTGTGTAGATCCTCCGGCTCCGTATGTCACAGAGATAAAAGAGGGGGAAAGTTTCATTAACTGTCCTACATTAATTCCTAATTCTAGTGTAGATGAAAAAGCTTTGGGTGGAAAAAATTCAAAAGAATAGGTCTTTTGATTGTTGCTAAGGAGTTCGTTGATTTTCACGGTTTAAAATTTTAATTCGCGAAAATAATAATTTAAAAGTAACTGGCTTTAATAATTGAATTACTTATTCGATTGTGCTGCGTATTTGTCAGAATTTTTTGATTTACCATCATAATGATCAATGGCATCCTGAACACGCATGTGAAAATGATCATTCCCCACTAAATCGTAAATTCCTGTTTTTTTCATCATATCCCTCACAGGTCCAATGACTTCAGAAAAATACACTTCAATATTTCTCGTCTTCAGGTCTTCTATCAAGGTTTTTAAACCATAGATGGCACTCATATCAAGCCCATTTATAGCCTGTGAATTAATAACAATGACATTTAAGTTATCCCCCTTTGATTTGATTGATTCACAAAGGGTGTCAATAAAATAATTGATGTTGGCAAAATAAAGTTGCGCATCAAATCGGTAAACAAGTACATCTTTTCTATTAAGAGCTTCGGGAAATCTATCCAGGTTTCGATAGTAAGGAGTGTCGGGCAATTTACCCAACACCGCAGAATGTGGATAGGTACTTTTATAAATGACCAATCCAAGCGATAAAAACACACCTGTTATTAAACCCTCCTGAATGCCAAAAAATATGGTAGCAATAAAAGTGGTGGCCATCATCCAGAAATCCCTCTTACTTACTCTCCAAAGGTTTTTGGCTTCATTAATGTCGACAAGCTTAATCACTGCGGCAATGATGATAGCAGCAAGAATGCTTTTTGGTAAATAATAAAATACCGGTGTCAATAATAAGAGAGTAGTAGCTACTAATACCGAACTAATAATCAAAGAAAGTGGAGTTTTGGCTCCGGCTTGTTGATGAACTGCAGATCTGGAAAATCCGGCTGATACTGGAAATGTTTTGAAAAAGGCACCGCCCATATTAGCCAAACCTAATGCAATGAGTTCCCGGTTAGCCTTGACGGGGTTTGTCAATGACTTGGTCTGAAGAGATTTTGCAATGGATATGGATTCTAAAAACCCTACTAATGAAATCAACAAACCCAAAGGCAAAAGTTCTTTAATGGTTTCTATTTTGAATGGAACAATCGTAAAACTGGGTAATCCGGAAGGGATTTCACGAAGTATATCCAGGTCTTCCGAAAGTTTTAAGAAATATACGACCACAATTCCCAGGGCAATGAGAAGGATAGCTCCGGGTATATTTTTATTAATTTTTTTTAGTAATAATAAAAACACAATTCCGCCAAGGCCTATAAAAGTGCTCAATAAGGAGGCTTGATCAAAATGATGATAAATTGCCTGAATAGTATCAAATATCCCACTGCTGGATGGACTTTCAATGCCCAGCAAATTATGCATTTGGCTTAAGCCTATGATAATGGCTGCTGCAGAAGTATATCCTCTAATTACAGGTCTGGATAGAAAATTGACAATAAATCCCAAACGTAACAATCCAAATATGAATTGAATGAGCCCGGTGACAAATGCTAAAAGCGAAGCGGCAAGAATGAACTCTGCCGAGGATAAATTTAATTCAGATAATCCGGCGAAAATCAGAATTGATACCGTTGCTACGGGTCCAACTGATAGCTGATAGGCTGTTCCGAATAAGGCATAAATCACTGGTGGAATCAATGCTGCATACAAACCATATATGGGTGGCAAGCCAGCAATAAGCGCATAAGCCATACCCTGTGGTATCAGCATTATACCTGTAGTAAAACCCGCTGTTATATCACCTTTGAGATCGGGCTTATTGTAGCTTTTTATCCACTCAGGGATTATTCCCATTAATTGTCACTTTTAACAAATGAAATCAGAAATTATCGAACAATAAAATGTATGAAAAGAAATTCAAATTATTTTGAGCCAGGAATGGATATACTTTTTTAATCTGCATCTATAACAACCATTTTAAGTGCAGGAAAAATTTGAAGCAAATCAAGAATATTGATTATGACTTACAAGTTTTGATTCCAAATGGAACATAAAGCGGACAAAAGCTCACTATCCCGGTTATAATAAATATTACCGCCAGAGCACCTAACACCACTGCCAATGTACCCGAAATAGTACCTGTCACATAAAGAATCGCCACAATTGCTCCCAGAAGCACACGTACAATTCGATCGGTTAATCCCATATTTTTTCTCATGATGATATTTTTTATGATCACAAGTTAAGCCTAAAGATCAAGTCGTTTTGTAACTATAGTCACATAAGAATTTAAGCAGGAAATATCCCTTTTCATTTAAAATATAGGAAGTTATTGATTCCACTTTCAAATTACCTTCTAAGTAATATTATTATATCGTCTGGAAATTAATGATATTTTTGTTTTTGATTTTTAAAACGAATAAACATGATTCCTACCAGGTTTAGGGAATTTATTAGATATTTTTTTGGCTACATTTTAGTTTGGGTGGTGGCGGTTTATATATTTTCATTTATCAGGTTATTTGGGATAAGTGAGACGCTTCAATTATCTGAAAACATTGAATTAAACCTGTTAGGTCAATTATCTGAAAACACAATATTTGGGGTGATTTTGGGGGTAATGTTTATTCTTACTGATTTTATTCTGAAGAATGAATGGATAAAGAAACACTCCTATTTTACAATTATCATTATCGCCATTGTCCTTCACAGCTTTACATTCTATTTCACCATATTTTTTATTGTTCTTTTTATCGAACCACTTTATGAGAACTATGATACTTCCCAATTAGTTTATGCAGTTTTTATGTCTAAAAACATGTGGGCAGTATTTTTTTATTTCAATCTGGTCATCGTACTATTGAATTTTGAGAGGTATGTGCGTAAAATATTTGGTCCGGGTATAATGATTGACATTATCAGGGGCAAGTATTATAAACCGAGCAATGAAGAGCGGGTATTTATGTTTCTCGATTTAATTTCATCCACTACTTATGCAGAAAAATTGGGGTCTTTAAAATTCACTGAGCTCATTCAGGACTGTTTTTATGATGTGTCTAGTGTTGTAAAGAAGCACGATGCAGAGATCTATCAATATGTGGGGGATGAGGTGATTTTAATGTGGAGGAAGAAACGTGCTAGTTGGAAGAATAATGCATTTCAGGCTTTTTATTCCTTTCAGGAATTATTGGAAAGGAAATCTGATTTTTACCTTAGTAAGTACGGCGTGCTGCCGGAATTTAAAGCAGGGATGCATTTTGGCATAGCTTCAGTAGGAGAGGTGGGAGAAATTAAAAAAGAAATTGCTTATCTAGGTGATGCTGTAAATGTAGCTGCCCGGCTTCTTGGTATTTGCAATAAATACGAAAAACGATTTTTAGTTTCTGAAGAAATGAAGGAGCTTGCAAGTCTAAATAAGCAATTTCAGTTTGAATTCTTGGCTGATGAGACACTAAAAGGAAGACAATCCCCTACTAAAATTTATAGTGTAGAATTGAAAAACTAGTGATCACAAGGTTGTGATACCAATCTTATTTTACCCTCTTTCTCTTCTACTTTGTTTTTACTCTTCATAAAATCAATAATCTCTTCTGCATTGAAATTAATATCTGCACAATTTGCAAATAGAACATCCTTTCCAAAAGTAGTTTCGATTTCTGTTACTAAACTTTCTCTTGTAAATTCTTGATTTGAAAATGCCAGCATTTGTAACACCTCATGTACGTGATGAATATTTTCCATGTTTTTTTTTGTGACAAATATCCCACTTCAAAATTTCCACCATTATGATTAGGATCATGATTAAAAATGATCTTTCGTGATGGGTAATTTTATAAGTTCGCTTATCTTTAGTTGTGAATTGTTACTAAGTGATAATTCCATGAATATTAGTACTAACCACAATCAATTGAATTTTATTTAGGGCGATGAGGGCAATATTATTTTTCGTTTTGTTATCAGGTACAGTTCTAACCTCATTTGCTCAAAATGAGTATGAAATAATTGACACTCACCCAAGGTTAATTTTATCAAAAGAAGCAGATCTTTCTCTTAAATTTTTATTTCTCGAAAATGAGGAAGCAAAAAAAATTGAGCAATCGCTTCAAAGTACTGCCAATAAGCTGATTGAAAAAGATGAAATTAATTCTTCTGACATAGAAAAAGTGATCAAATCGGGCAACTTGAATGATTTATATTTGGAAGTGTCAACGCTTTCTCTGGCGTACCGATTATTTGAAGATCAAAAATACAGTCAAAAAGCCGCAGAATACCTCGTAGCTATTTGTTCATTAGAAGGCTGGATGACTTATCAACCAGAGACGGCAGCTAAACTGACCATGATTTGCGGAATTGGCTATGATTGGCTTTTTTATGCCCTTTCCAGGGGTGATCGGGAGCTGGTTAGAAATACTATTTTGCAAAAAGGTGTGAACCCCATACTCGATTTAATGACCCATCACCTTAATTCAATATCTTCAGAACGTATGCTTACGGTTTCTTCGGGAGCTGTACTTGGCAGTTTGGCCATAGCAGATGATTTCCCTGTGGTAAATAAAAAAGTGGTATATCGATTTCTAGTAAATAATCAGAAAACATTAGAGACACTGAGATTTGCTTCGACGGTCGAAACCTATGGAAAAGATTGGAATGATGTGGCCACTAGCCTGGCCATGGTTCTTGCCTCCATGGAGAAATCCCTGGGGCATGATTTTAAAATCACTTCATTAGATAATATCCGTAATTTTTCTTCAGGGTATTTGAATTATGTTGAAAATGATGTAAATGCCAGTCAGGATCAATGTGTGTTGCTAAATCCTGCATTGCTTTGGTTTAGTAAATTGAATGACAATGTTAAAGCAAGGGAGTTTTACTTAGAAAATGTCAAAAAACTTCACCTTGAACCATCCCAAAAGACTTCCTTAAACTATGTTTGCCTGCTTTGGATGATTTAGAGGTTTTTTTAAAGCGTAATAATTCGCCTGGCAGCTTCTAATAGATTTTTGTCTGTAAATTTTGCCTTAGTTTCTTTTGATGTACTGTCAATGAGTATAGTTTTCAAATTTACTTTTAGGGCACTATCAATATCCCGCTCCTTATCACCAATCAACCAAGATTCTTTAGGGTTAATCAGGTGTTTAGCAATGGCTCTTTCAAGCATAAGGCTATCCGGTTTTCGGGAAAGTGAATTGGAAATATTTGGATGCCAAGGTGCGTAGTAAATATCGTCGATGAGGAAGTCACATGTTTTTAGCATTTTCTCATGACAGGTCTCCATGTTTTCTCTGGTATACAGACCTTGAGAAATACCTGATTGATTGGTGATTACGATGATTTTAAAACCATTTTCCTTCAAAATTTTAATGGCTTCAGGTACACCTTGAATAATAATAAAGTCTTTTGGCAGAAATGTGTAGGTCCCACGTTCTTCATTAATGACCCCATCCCGATCTAAAAATATCGCTTTTTGAAACATGTATAATGGTTAATTTTCGCTATGACTATTCAAAAAATTAGAGACAATTCAAATTAAATCATTTATTTGCGGAACAATTAAAAATTGCAATTATTTGTGAGTGACAGTTTAGTAATAATACCTACCTATAATGAGATAGAAAATATTGAGTTGATCCTTCAGGCCATATTTGGGTTGGAAAAGGATTTTCATGTTTTAATCATTGATGATGACTCTCCTGATGGAACAGCAGATGTTGTAAGGAATATGCAAAAGAAATATTCACAGCAATTGCATCTTATTTGTCGTCATGGAAAGCTGGGTTTAGGGACTGCTTATCTTGAAGGTTTTCGATATGCCATAAAACATAAGTATGAGTATATCTATGAAATGGATGCTGATTTCTCACACTCTCCGGAGGATCTGATAAAATTATGGAAGGCTTGTCACGATGAAGGCTATGATCTGGCAATTGGCTCCAGGTATAAAACGGGCGTGAATGTTGTCAACTGGCCTATTGGAAGAGTGCTGGTATCATATTTTGCCAGTAAGTACGTGCAGTTCATCACAGGAATGCCTGTCAATGATGCCACCGCAGGATTTAAATGCTACCGAAGAAAAGTATTTGATCTCGTAAACCTCGATAAGATAAAATTTGTTGGGTATGCGTTTCAAATTGAAATGAAATTTAAAACCTGGAAGCATGGGTTTAAAATTGCTGAAGTGCCGATCATTTTTATAAATCGCGAAAGAGGGGTTTCTAAAATGTCAACAAGAATATTTAAAGAAGCCGTTTTTGGGGTGATTAAAATGAAAATGTATAGCATGTTTCACAAATACAAACAAGCCTATCATTAACCTGGATTCTTTATATCATAGCTGTGAAGAATGACATTAACGATTTAAAAATTCAGGTTTTCAATTCGTTACAACAAGGTTAACCCCGACAGATGCAAAATCTTCGTTTCTCAAATTTAGGGAATGATTAACTGGTAGTCAGTATTGCTTATTAAACATAACCATCTTATAATTATGATTTTGCATATCGTCGGCCCTGTGGACGAAAAATTCCGTGAATTTTTCGGGTTAATCAAACCGTATTGATTTAATGGTATTGATATTAGAAATAATAATTGCCGGAATAATTAATGCCGCACTTACAATGGCAAAAGTTAATAGGTTCAACCAAAGTACTACATCCCAATCCCACTGAATAGGCACGTACTCCATGTAGTAGTTTTCTGGGTCTAATCGGATGATTTTAGTAAAATATTGAAAAGCTCCAATAGATAGTCCAATAACATTTCCCCAGATCAACCCCTTTAATATCAGGTTCATTCCATTGTAAATAAATATTTTTCTAATTTCTTTATTGGCACAACCCAGAGCTTTCAACATCCCAATCATTTGGGTGCGCTCCATGATAAGTATAAGCAAGATGGAGGTCATATTTATACATGCTACGAGTAAAGTAAAAAATATTAATATGACGACATTCTTATCCAATAAATGCAGCCAATCAAAAATTTCCGGATAGGTATCTGTTACTTTTTCGATGTATAAATTGGGCTCCAATACTTCCTCATCCAAATAATTATAAGCATAATCAACGTTATCAAAATCCTTCACAAAAATCTCAAATCCACCGACCAGGCTATCCGGCCAACTGTTTAATTTTTGAATGAGCTTTAAATCTCCCAGCACTATTTTTTCATCAAAATCCTCCATACCCGTCTCATAAATCCCCACGATTTCCAGCTTTCTGACACGCACAGGTTCCTGGATAAAATACATGAGTATTTCGTCCTCTACGTTTAATTGCAACAGTTTGGAAATTTTGTTGGAGATGACAATTTCTTTGGAATCCGTACTGTCAGAAAATTCCATCATCCTACCGGCAATCATGTTTTTATTAAACCGATTAAAATCAAAATCCGGATTAATCCCTTTAATTACTACACCAACTACTTCTTCATTTGCTTTGATCAATCCGGGTTTATTGGCATAAGGTTGCACTACTTCAATAAAGTCGAGATCATCTTGTATCTGTGTTAAGTAATTGATTCTGGAGATGGGTTCCTCCTCATATGAGCTATTAAATGAAAACCGGGTTACTTGAAGGTGCCCACCAAAACTGTAGATTTTTTCATTGATTTTGGTTTTAAAACCACTCAAAATCATGAAGGAAACAATCATTGCTGAAATGCCTATTGATACACTCGCAATAGCGACATTGTGGATCGTTCCCGAAAACCCGGTCATTTTACTGGAGCGAATCCTTTTAGATATGTAATAAGCAATATTCAAAATGATTGTGATTTGTTAATTTTGAATGATAATTTTCTGGCATGCAAAATAAGAATTCTAAATTGATCACAAGATTTTTAACAACCACTATTTTACTTTCTTTTTTGTTTTCTTGTTCTCAAGGTCAAAAAGTAGCTAAAACCATTACTCCGGCAGCCTCACAGCCGGATAAATATTTACCATTATTAAAAGGTAAAAGGGTAGGGGTAGTGGTCAATCAAACTTCTTTGGTTGATGATTCTACACATCTCGTTGATTTTTTGCTTTCTAAGGAAATATCCGTGACAAAAGTGTTTGGCCCAGAACATGGATTTCGAGGAGATGCCTCAGATGGAGCACATATTTCTGATGATAAGGATCCAAAGACTGGCTTGCCCATCTTATCTCTTTATGGTAAGAACAGAAAGCCATCTCCAGATCATTTAAGTGAATTGGATGTAGTCGTTTTTGATATTCAGGATGTAGGTGCACGGTTTTATACCTACATCAGCACCATGCATTACGTGATGGAAGCATGTGCAGAAAATAATCTCCCTGTGATCATATTTGATCGTCCTAATCCTAATGGGCATTATGTAGGTGGACCTGTGATGGAGGAGGAGTTTAAGTCATTTGTAGGGATGCATTCTATACCCATTGTACATGGATTAACAGTGGGGGAGCTGGCAAAAATGATCAACGGAGAAAGTTGGTTGAAAGATAAAATTAAATGTGAGCTGACTGTTATTCCAGTAGAAAATTATGATCATACGATGCGATATCCCCTTCCCGTTTCCCCTTCCCCTAATTTACCAAATGATAAAGCGATCAACTTATATCCTTCTATTTGCTTGTTTGAAGGCACAAAGATGAGCCTTGGTCGAGGTACGGATTTACCATTCCAGGTATTGGGATATCCCAATAAAATCTTTGGGGAATTTACTTTTACACCTGTTTCTATTCCGGGAGTTTCAAAATACCCTCCATTAGAAAATAAAGAGTGCTTTGGTGTTGATTTGCGAAATGAAGATGATTTAACAGAATTTTCTTTAGCACATCTGATTGAATTCTATCAAAAATGGAAAAGTGAGGAATCCTTTTTCACTGATTATTTTAAGAAATTAGCTGGGACAGCCACTTTACAGCAACAGATAGAGGAGGGGAAATCTGAATATGAAATTAAGAAAAGCTGGCAAGGCAAGCTGATTGCGTATAAAGAATTAAGAAAAAAGTATTTGTTATATAAAGATTTTGAATGATGAAGGATTTGCGGATCATATTTATGGGTACACCCGAGTTTGCAGTTGAGTCTTTAAAAGCATTGGTAGAAGCAGGAGAAAATGTGGTAGGTGTCATTACCGCTCCTGATAAACCAAAAGGGCGGGGTCAGCAGTTGAGCTTTTCCCCGGTAAAGGAATATGCGGTGTCAAAAAACATCCCTGTTCTACAACCAACAAACCTGAAATCCCCAGCATTTTTGGAAGAATTGAAATCCTACAAAGCTAACCTGCAGGTAGTGGTAGCCTTTCGAATGCTACCGGAGGTGGTATGGTCATTACCTGAATATGGCACCTTTAACCTTCATGCATCCTTGTTGCCCCAATACCGTGGAGCCGCTCCTATTAACTGGGCAGTGATCAATGGTGAAAAAGAAACAGGTGTTACGACCTTTTTTATAAAACATGAAATTGATACGGGATCCGTCATTTTTCAGGAAAAAGAACCTATTCATGAGGAGGATACTGTGGGGGATCTTTATGAGAGGTTAATGGATATTGGGGCTAAACTTGTGGTAAAAACTGTTGATGCCATTAAGAAAGATTCCTATGAACTCTCACCACAGGTGGATGACGGAGCTTTAAAACATGCACCTAAGATCTTTAAAGAGGACTGTAAAATTGACTGGTCTAAAAATGCTGAAGAGATTAGAAATTTTATCCGTGGATTAAACCCTTACCCTGCTGCTTGGACTGAAATTAATGGAAATCAGTTTAAGATTTTTCAAGTAAAGAAAACGGGCGAGAAAGCTGTAGGCTCACCAGGTGAAGCCATCTCAGATCAAAAAAAATATATCAGAATTAATGCTGGGGATGAAATACTGGACATCCTCGATCTTCAATTGCAGGGAAAAAAACGCATGAAAACTGAAGATTTTCTTCGAGGCAATACCATTTAATTTTCACCTCAGATCACCAAATCACCAAATCACTAAATCACAAAATAAACAAACATGGTTCTTTCTATCATCGCAGCAGTTGCAGAAAATAACGTCATCGGAAAAGACAATGATTTAATCTGGCACATGCCTGCTGACTTGAAATTTTTTAAAGAAACAACTTCCGGCCATCATATTATTATGGGTCGAAAAACCTTCCAATCTTTTGGGAAGCCCTTAAAAAACAGAACACATATAATTATTACAAGGAATAAAGATTATTCCTATCCGGGTGTTCAGATTGTTCACAGTTTGGAAGATGCCCTGCAATTGGCCAAGGAACAAGTGACGGATGAAGCTTTTATTTTAGGTGGCGCTGAGATATACCGGCAGTCTATTGATTTGGTGGGCCGACTATATATTACTGAGATTAAATCTGAATTTGAAGGGGATGCTTTTTTCCCGGAAATTGATAAAAGCAAGTGGCTCGAAGTTAGTAGGATTGAGCATGAACCGGATGAAAAAAATAAATACCCCTATGCTTTTGTGAGATACGATAGAAAATGATGACTCTATCATGACAAAAATATCAGGGAGTACTATTTGGATTACAGGAGCAAGTTCGGGCATTGGTGAAGCCTTGACCAAGCTACTCAATGCTAATGGGGCTAAACTGATAATTTCTGCAAGAAGAGAAAGCGAATTACAACGAGTTAAAGACGAGTGCGATCATCCAAATGATATAGAGATAATTCCTCTGGATTTGAGTAGTCAGGATTCCATAAATAAAGGCTGGCAGCAAATTCAAAAAAACAATATTCACATTGATATCTTGATTAATAATGCTGGTATTAGTCAGCGTCTTGCGGCTTTGGAAACTGATGATGTTACTGAGCGAAAAATTATGGAGGTCAATTACTTTTCTCCTATAAAACTAAGTAAGATGGTTTTGCCAGGGATGATCGAAAAAGGGGGCGGGCATATTGTTCTTATTAGCAGTCTTGTTGGAAAGTTCGGTACCGCCAAACGTTCCTCCTATGCTGCATCAAAACATGCATTGCATGGTTATTTCGAGTCGTTGAGAGCTGAGAATTGGAAAAATAATGTACATGTCTCTCTCATCTGCCCCGGATATGTTCACACCAATATTTCTGTAAATGCCATGGGGAAAAACGGAGCCAAACATGGGATAATGGATCTAAATCAACAACGTGGAAAGTCTGCGGAAAGCTGTGCTAACGCAATTATTCAAGCCATTGAAAAAAACAAAAAGGAGATCTATTTTGGAGGAAAAGAAATAGTAGCCATTTACCTTAAGCGATTTTTTCCGAACTTATTATGGAAAGTCGTTAAAAAATTAAGCATTAAGTGAGTAAAAAGGGATTACTAATTTTCTTACTACTTATTTCACACGTAGGTCTTTGGGCACAAAATATCCATCCTTCGTTTCATAATAGAAATTTTGAACCCGGTGTCGTAATTGTAAAAATTAAGCAAACCCCTTCTAATTTAAGGATAGCAGAAAACACCATTGATAAGATAAATCAATTGGCATTTGTCCAAAAGACCCAACCAATCTTTCCTCCACAACTTAATGCAAGAATAGCCGAAACAAGTGTGGGGTTGGAGAGAATTTATAAAATCAACCTTACCAAAGACGGAAATGTGCAGGATGCCATCAACCAGCTAAACCGGATGGAGGGAATTGAATATGCTGAACCGTTATACCTTGATCAACTGCTTTATACCCCAAATGATCCTCATGCTACTCCTGGCACTGGAAAACAATATCATCTGGCAAATATTAATGCGTATAACGGATGGAATCTTGAAAAAGGGGATACAAACATGGTGGTGGCCATTGTAGATACAGGCGTGGATATCGACCATCCTGATCTGGCTCCTAATATCGCTTATAATTATAATGATCCTATCAATGGAGTTGATGATGATAGCGATGGCTATGTTGATAATTTTATGGGGTGGGATATGGCGGATAATGATAATAACCCAAATACTGATGGCAATGGGCATGGAAATATTGTGATAGGTGTAAGTTCTGCAAAAACAGATAATGGAATTGGCTTGGCAGGTGTGGGATTTAACTCCCGGTTTTTACCTGTTAAAATTCTACAAAATTCATCCGGACTTTTGGTAAATAGCTATGATGGCGTGTTATACGCAGCTAACCAAGGATGCCAGGTCATTAATCTGAGCTGGGGAGGACCATGGAATTACAGCGAATATGCGCAGGACATCATCAATTATGCGGTATTGGATAGGAACGCAGTCGTTATTTCGGCGGCGGGAAATTCACCGGATGAAATAGATTTTTACCCGGCATCGTACAACAATGTTCTTTCTGTCACTTCCTCAGATGCATCGGACAATTTTGCCAGTTGGGCTACTTACAGCTACTATGTTGATATAATGGCTCCGGGACAATCCATTTATTCTGCCAATAAAAATGGTGGATATTCTGATGGAGGGAATGGCACTTCTTATTCTACACCAATGGTTGCCGGAGTAGCAGCCCTGGTGAGAGAAAGGTTCCCACTTTTAGATGCAAGACAGGTGATGGAGCAATTGCGGGTAACAGCTACGGACGTCAGCCAAGTGGGGAACAACAGTATTTACCAGGGAAGGATTGGGCGAGGGAAGCTAAACGTTGCCAGGGCGTTAGCAGATTCTACGTTACCATCCATAAGGATTTCCGAATTTGAATTTGTAGGACAGTATGGTGAATATATTTTTCCAGGAGATACGATATCTATAAATGCTACACTATTGAATTATTTAACTGAGGTAGCAAATGTAGAAGCCACTTTTACAGCCGAAGAAAATAAAATGATAAGTGAGCCGTCGATAGTCAACACCTCATCATTAGGTACCTATGAGCAGATTGGTTTGAACAATTGGCAGATTATTGTGAATGAAGACCTGGAGCCTTATTCGAGACTTTTATTTAAATCAGATATCCAGGCAAATAATTATACTGATCTTGATTTTTTTCAACTTCGCACTGCTCCCTGGTTTATCAATGTGGAAAATAGCGACCTGCTCATGACCGTGGCGAGCGATGGGGATTTAGGATACGACCGGGATTCTCTGCTTTGGGGTGATGGAATATGGTTTGGGTCAGATAAGTTGGCTGATTATCTCGGGCTGATCATTAGCAGGAAGTCAAATTACCTTTTCAATAATGCCATTAATGACTATAAATTAATGACGAGGGACCAGGATTTTGTTGAAACGGAATATATCCGATTATACAATAATTCTACCGCCTCAGTAGATGCTCGCTCTTCATTTACGGAAGTTGATAATGGAAATCGAAATGGAATTAACCTGGAGCAGAAAATATTAGCTTGGGATGACACACCGGAAAATAACTTCTTTGTTTTGGAATACCGGTTAACCAATGCCTCAGATTCAACGCTT
>JBNLGO010000082.1:0-16769 GCA_050306095.1 Cyclobacteriaceae bacterium | reverse complement strand
AACGAATAAATACCCTGGAAGAAAATTTCATAAATTATAAAGAGCTGGCTGGGAAATCTACATCTGAAATATTTGGTGAAAAAAGTCTAGACAATGCGAAACAATGGAAAGTAAATGTCCTGTTTTCCGGCTATTTAAAAAATGAAAATGGACAATTTCATTTTATTCCATTTACTGCCGATCTTCAAATAGCTCCTATTCTGGAAATGAAAGCTTTAGATTTTGATAATGATGGAAAATCAGACTTTATTATTTCAGGAATAGATGTAGATAACAATGGAAAGACAAAAATACACCAACAGATAAATGGTGATTTTGTAGTAGTAAATAGTTCTATTACTGAATTGAATGGTTTCGCACTATGGGGCGACTATGATAATGATGGGGATTTAGACGTATTGATGGCGGGATATCATTTTGTTAATTTTAATCAAATATGGGAGACAAAACTCTATCAAAATATTATTAATGATGCTCCTGCTGACGCTGCACCCTCTGTCCCACAAAATTTAAACGTGAAAATATTTAAAGATTCCGTGGTGTTTACCTGGGATCCTTCGGTGGATGATTTGACTGCCTCAAAAGGTCTTACCTATAATTTGAAGATTGGTTCACAACCCGGACTAGAAGATATTCTTCCTTCTAATTCTGATTTGACTACGGGAAAACGAAAAGTGGTAGAATTAGGAAATGCAGGTTTGAGAAATTGGCATTTTATCAAAGGCTTGGAGCAGGGAAAATCTTTTTACGTGAGTGTGCAAGCCATAGATGCGGCTTTTCATGCAAGTCCATTTTCTGAAGAGGTGGAATTTTTAAATATTCCCAGACCTGAAATCGTTTCTACGGATTTTCCATTAGAATTAATCTACGGGGTAGGAACGAATGAAATAGGTTTACGTGCTAATGATAATCTGGGTATCGAAAGATATGAGTTTCATTACAAGGGTATAACCGAAAATATTTGGAAACAGAAAGAATATACTCTTGATCCCATATTGAACACAAGAGATATTGTTGAAAAAATTGAAAAGGAGGGTGCCTATGATGCTCAGGGATTGGAATATTTTTTCACAATTTTTAATTCAGACTCCATAATAACATCAACGGATACTACTTTTTCCTATCTTCGATTTCCAGATGGAAACAGGATGATTACTGGATTGAATGCTGGTACAGATGACATCCGAACCTATCAAATTATATCCATCCCGTTAGTTTTTTCAATTGTCAAAAGTGATACGACTTACATAGATAATTCATTAAGAAAATCGCTTTCTGGTTTAGGGAGGGTTGACTCCACCCTTTGGCGGCTATTCCATTATACCGATGGAAAGAATATTGAATTTAAAAATCTGGAATTGGATAGCATATCCGAGGGAGAAGGTTATTGGTTAATCATCAGGGATAACAGGGATTTTTCTTTTGCAGAATCTATCAATGTTCCGGGCAATCAAAAAGAACCGTTTGAATGGACTTTACAGCCTGGCTGGAATCAGATAGGTAATCCTTATTTATTTGATCTCAGTTGGTCAGATATAATGACAGCAAACCCCTCTATAGCAAGTGCATTAAGTGACTTTTATTATTACAAAGGAGGATATGTACTTCAGGATCAGATTCCTAAATGGCGTGGAGGATTTGTATTTGTTGACGGCAATGAGAGCAAAGCAGTAAAAGTTCCACCAAAACCGGTTTCAAACAACGGAAGAGTATCTGATAACCTTTTAGATGGTTGGACTGTTCCGCTTTATTTAGAAAGTAAATTTGTGACAGATCATCTTGGAAGAATTGGGATGATAAAATCCGATTCAATTCATCAAAATGGGAGAACCATTCTTCACCCGCCTGGGCTGAATGAATATTTGTTAGTGGATTTTGAAGATTTAAGCACCAAGGACAAAACCATTTCGGGAGACTTAACCGAATTTAAAGAAGACAATGTTTGGGACTTTTCCATTCGATCAAACCGAAATGAAAAATCAATATTATCTTGGGAAATACCTAATAACCTACCTAGAGGGAAAGAATTGTTCTTACTAGATGAACAAGAAGGTGTAGTAATTAATATGCTGCACAAGAATAGCTACTCGTTTAATTCCAGCTTGCGAAATCCATTCAGAATTATTTATGGTGAAAGACAATTTGTGAATGATAATTTAGGTATTGTACACATAGATATTGCTGATTCATACCCTAATCCTTTTCAAAGTATCATCAATATTCCATTAATATTGCCCAAGATAAATAATCACTATCAGGTAAAGGTTGAATTAATTGATTTAAATGGAAAAATGATTGAGAGTGAAATGTTTAATGAAGTAGGATATGGGCTTCAGGTGGTGAGTTACACCCCAAAAGAAGACAACCTACAAGGAATGTTAATTCAGAAGATTTACATAAAAAGTGAAAATGGTGAGAAGAGTTTTACTCAAAAAATAATCGCAATACGATGATGTTTTGTCATCACATATCAAAGTTATTTTTGGTGGTCATCCTTATAATGATGGCTTTTCCTTCTTTCTCCCAAAGATCGATAAGTCGGGCGAATGAAAACCTGATCCTTCAATCGGCGAAGCAAGCGGTTGAAAGTTATACCCGCTACATCGAATTAATAGGAGAGGAGTCAGATGAAGATATAGTCGAGGCTTATTATGAAGAGCTGGGTAAAAACCTTCAGAGCGATAGTCTATACTTTTATAATGACATCATACCTCCAAAATTTCGGGCGTCTTCCATTGAAGAAAACCTGGATTTGGTGCCTACTTATTTGGATGATATAAGATCAAGGTACAATTCGGGGGTCAAAATTGTTTACAACGACTTTCTGTCTTCTCCGGTTTATTATGATCGATCTAAACAGCGCTTATTTGTGAAAATCACCACCAATAAGTTTGTTCAAGGGAAATATTATTATAAAAATTCTGATGAGGAAGTCTCATTTGAGGAGCAAATAGATTTATATCTGCTAGTGAAATTTAATTTATCAGGAGTGCCAGAATGCAAAATATATTTCACTAGCCTTCATCAAAACAATGCATCTGAATTTAATGAAGTGTTGGTGGTGGAAAAATCAGCGCCGATTTACTACTCCAATTTAGAGCAAGGACAAAACTATAAGAGGGGAACATCCTACATGCTAAGATGGGAGGGGGGTGAATTATTGGAGCGATTGCAATTAAGCTTGTACCAGAATGACAAATTGGTACAGGTATTAGATTCAGGGTTTGTAAATGACTATAGCTATTCATTCCGATTACCTAACAATATTAAACCCGGAAAAACACCTTATAATTTTCGATTAACAAAGTTGGCATCGAAAGAAGAACCTTTTAAAAGTGAAAGCTTTTATGTGAAAAGAAAAAGGCCATTGGCGGTAACTGTTTCAGGAACAGCTATTATTGCCGCTGGAATTACCTACCTGATTATTAAAGCTTCTGAAAAAAAGACCACTAAAGGTTTTGAAGCTTTTCCCTCAGCACCTGATGCACCCTAATAGCTAATAACCTAATTTTTTCTTCACTCTCGATAACACCTCCCTGCTGATCAACCGAGCCTTTTCCTCTCCGGCTTCTAGCTTTTCACTAAGCTCTGCGGTATTTTCCATATAGTGATTGAATATTTTTCTCGGTTCTTCAAATTTCTGAAGAATCAATTCAAATAATTCCTGTTTGGCATGTCCATAGCCATAATTTCCACCCTCGTATTTTCCGCGCATTTCTTTAATTTGATCTTCAGAAGCTAGCAATTTATACATCGTGAAAACATTGCAGGTGTCTGGGTTTTTAGGCTCTTCCAGAGGCGTGCTGTCTGTAACAATCGACATGACATTTTTACGAAGTTTTTTCTCCGGTAAAAATATATCAACAGTATTGCCATACGACTTGCTCATTTTTTGACCGTCCGTTCCTGGTATTACCATTACTCTTTCGTCAATTTTAGCTTCCGGAATTACAAAAGTCTCTCCATAGGTAAGATTAAAACTTTTAGCAATGTCACGGGTCATTTCCAAATGCTGAATCTGGTCTTTTCCTACTGGTACCAAATGTGCATCATACATAATAATATCGGCAGCCATTAATACCGGATACGTGAATAACCCGGCATTTACATCAGAAAGCCGATCCGATTTATCTTTGAAAGAATGCGCATTGGCTAACATTGGATATGGAGTCAGACAATTTAGGAACCAGGTCAGTTCACACACTTCCGGGATGCGGGATTGTCGATAAAAAATATTTTTTTCAGTATCAAAACCAAAAGCCAACCATGCAGCTGCAGTGGCATTGGTGTTGTCGATTCGCTGTTGAGTATCTTTAATAGAAATAAGCGAATGTAAGTCTGCAATAAAAAATAGCGCTTCATGTTTACTTTCTTTAGAAAGCTCTATTGCGGGTAAAATTGCCCCAAGAATATTTCCTAAATGAGGTCTTCCTGAACTCTGTATTCCGGTAAGTATTCGAGCCATAATCTGAAATTTGCGCAAGTTTAATAAACAAATATATAATAGACTAATAAATAGCCCATTGCGACCATTTATATAATTAATCTTACATCATGGCTTACTTTTTGTAAGTTTTGAGTACAAATAAATTAAAACTGCATTTGTTATAAATGTAGATTTGTAATTCTAATTCAGAAATTTGATAAACAAGTAAATATGATGAAGAAAATAGTATTAACTCTTTTCACAACTGTAATTTTGTTTGGTGTTTCAATGGCGCAGAATGCAAAAATTGAATTCACGAAAGAGACGCACGACTTTGGCCAGGTAGAAGAAACAGGTGGACCTGTGGAGTATCGATTCGTTTTTAAAAACACAGGTGCTGTACCTCTTCAAATACAAGATGTAAAGGCTTCATGTGGTTGTACCACGCCTTCGTGGACCAGAGATCCGGTAATGCCAGGTAAAACCGGACATATCGTTGCAAAATATAATCCCGCAAACAGACCAGGGGCTTTTACTAAATCATTGACAGTAACATCCAATGCTGAAAATAATATTACCAGGGTGTTTATAAAAGGTATGGTAAACCCAAAAGATAAAACTCCCGATACAGAGTATCCGGTAAAAATTGGGAATATCAGGACGAGATATAAATCATTGCATATGGGCGATGTAAGCACAAAAAGCCCGGTGACGAAAAAATTTGACATTTATAATGATAGTGACCAGGCCATATCATTTATGCCAGACAATGTTCCTGATTTTATAAAAGTTAGTTTTGAGCCTCAAACTATTCCTGCAAAGTCTGTAGGTAAATTAGTATTGGAGTATGACGGAAAAGCAAGAAATGATTTTGGTTCAGTGATTGATAGGATTACAATTAAGACCGATGAAGCAACAGATAATGTAAAGGATTTTAAGATTCAGGCTTCTATTAAAGAATATTTTGCCCCCATGACAGCCGAACAATTAGCTAATGCACCCAAATTATCTATTACTGAAGATACTCATGATTTCGGTACAATTAAGACAGGAGCTAAAGTGGAAAGGTCATTTCTCTTGACAAACACAGGGAAAAGCAACCTAAATATCAGAACTACGAAATCTACTTGTGGCTGTACCGTGGCAACTCTTCCAAAAAATGACATAAAACCAGGTGAGAGTGTGAAATTGAATGTAGTGTTTGATTCAACAGATCGTAGAGGTACCCAGCGTAAGTCAGTAAACATTTATACAAACGATCCTCAAAAACCTGCTCAACGAGTAGTACTAAAAGGAAAAGTCACTTCATAGTTTTCTGAGAATAAAATTAATAAAAAAGGTCTTTCAGACATCTGAAAGACCTTTTTTATGTCATCTGGAACTTATTAACAGAATGCCGAATCCGAGAACTGACATCCAGAATTTATATTCTGACAGCATACTTATCCGAACAGTTCCCAACTCCATCAAAACTGCCACAAGTACCAATAAGATGGCTATAAATCTCAAAATAAATCGCGTTCGTCTGCTCATTGTATTTAAGGTTTGTTTGTCCCAAAATATAAATTTCTGATCTCAATCACCTTTTATTTTCATGATAAATTATACTTTCGCATAAAGTTTCTATTTCCGCATCTAATGGCAATAGTTGGCAAAGACATTTTAAGGGCAAAAGAAATTCTCGATACTTCAGAACTCATCGCAATCCCAACAGAGACTGTGTATGGGTTGGCAGGCAATTGCCTGGATGCAAAAGCCGTATCCGGAATTTTTGAAGCAAAGAACAGACCCTATTTCGATCCGTTAATTGCTCATTTTAGCAGCATTACGCAGGTGAAAAAATATGTGAAGGAATTTCCTGAAATAGCCGAAAAACTAGCTAAAAAATTCTGGCCGGGCCCGTTGACACTCTTATTAAAGAAAAAAGAGATTATACCTGATATCGTGACTTCGGGATTGCCCACTGTAGCTGTGCGTGTACCAAACCATCCTTTGACTTTGAAACTACTTCGGAGTTTGGGATATCCTGTGGCTGCGCCTAGTGCTAACCCTTTTGGTTATGTAAGCCCGACGGAAGCGTTTCATGTACAAGCTCAATTAGGTGAAAAAATTGATTACATATTGGATGGTGGCCCTTGCCAAATAGGTATTGAATCCACAATTGTGGGATTTGAAGATGGGAAAGTGATCATTCACCGACTGGGAGGAATACCTCTGGAAGATATCGAAGAAATAGCCGGAAAGGTAGAATTAAAACCTCATAGCGAAAGTAAACCGGTAGCACCGGGGATGCTTAGCAGTCATTATGCTCCATTAACGAAAATTCTTGTGGGCGATATTGACCAGTTAAAATCTGAGAATTTGGATAAGAAGATTGGCATCGTATCATTTGCGAAAAAATATGTGAATGATAATGACCATCAGTTTGTTTTATCAGAAGATGGAGATTTAAAAGAAGCTGCCGCGAATCTGTTTTACGCATTGCGAAAGCTGGATGAAATGAATTTGGAGGTAATCCTGGCAGAATTAGCACCAGAACATGGCTTGGGAAGGGCAATAAATGATCGTCTGAAAAGAGCTGCAGTTAAAAGAGAAGTGACTTAAATAATAAACCTAATAAACTTGGCCGGGGAGTGGCCAATATACTTTAAAAACAATTATTACTTATGAAGACAGTTGATAGTTTTGATTTCAGTGGTAAAAGAGCTCTGATACGTGTTGATTTTAATGTTCCTCTAAATGCAGATTTTGAAATCACCGACGACACCAGGCTTAAAGCAGCATTGCCTACCATCCAGAAGATATTAAAAGATGGTGGATCCGTTGTATTAATGTCTCACCTGGGCAGACCAAAAGAAGGTCCTGAAGAGAAATTCTCATTAAAACATGTGATTGGATACCTAAATGATAAGTTAGGAGTAGATGTGCAGTTTGCGGATGATTGCATAGGAGACGATGCGGCAAGCAAATCAGCAGCACTAAAACCAGGTGAAGTTTTATTGCTTGAAAACCTTCGTTTTTATAAAGAAGAGACAAAAGGTGATGAAGATTTTGCTAAAAAGCTTTCTGTGCATGGAGATGTTTGGGTAAATGATGCATTCGGTACAGCACACAGAGCACATGCATCTACAGCTGTAATTTCTAAGTTTTTTGATGATAAAATCTGTGGTAAAGTAATAGAAGCAGAACTTGTTAATGCTGAAAAAGTATTGAAAACGGGTGAAAAACCATTGACTGCTATCATGGGTGGTGCCAAGATTAGTGATAAAATATTAATTATCGAAAATCTTCTGGATAGAGTAGATAACCTGATTATTGGTGGAGGTATGGCTTATACTTTCTTCAAAGCACAAGGAGGAAATATTGGTAATTCACTGGTTGAAGCTGAAAAATTGGATCTAGCACTAAGCTTAATAGAAAAAGCTAAGAAAAATGGTGTAAACCTGGTGCTTCCTGTTGACTCAGTAATCGCTGATGCATTTGATAACAATGCCAATAAAGATGAGGCTGACAACATGGATATCAAAGACGGTTACATGGGATTAGACATTGGACCTAAAGCCGTAGAGGAATTTGTGAAAGTAATCGAAAGCTCTAAAACCATCCTTTGGAATGGTCCTATGGGGGTTTTTGAAATGCCTAACTTTGCCAACGGTACTAAAAAAGTAGCTCAGGCGGTTGTGAACGCCACAGCTAATGGAGGCTTTTCATTGATCGGTGGTGGAGATTCTGCTGCTGCTGTAAATACTTTGGGATATGGAGATCAGGTATCTTATGTTTCAACTGGTGGAGGCGCCTTGTTAGAATACATGGAAGGTAAAGAACTACCGGGTATTGCGGTATTAAAATAGATTTTAAATGAAGATGGGTGGTTTTCCACCCATTTTTATTTGATCAAATGTAATTTTCCCGATTGATCATAATACACCACTCCTTGCTCCAGTAAGGATTTGATTACCGAGATCACCTCTTCATTTTTCACGCTTTTTAATTCTTTGATGATTTCTTTTTCAGAAAAGGAAGATTCAGCTAGTAGTTTTAGAATTGAATTTTTTGTGTCTTCTGAATAACCGTGCTTACTGGTCTTTTTCTTTGAAAGGCATATATCACATATTCCACAATCTTCCTCCAATTCTTCTCCAAAATATCGGCAGACAACCTTCATTCTACATTCTTCATTTTGCTTGATGTAGCTTAAAGACTGGTTTAATTTATCGCCAGCCAATGATTTTCTTTCCTGCAATCGTTGATGATTGAGAGGAAGTTTAGCAGCATCATATCGTTGGGACAGAAAGGTGAGCTGTGCTTTATCTTTAATCTTGTCATAAAAGATAATTCCATTTTTGTGTAATGATTCCAGCCTTTGAATGACCTGGTAAGTGGTCTGATTTAGGTATTTAGCCAATTGCCGTTCGGAGAGATTAGTGAACTGCACGAATGCTTCACCTCCATATAGTCGAAATAGTGACTTGATTAATTTGTCATATTCTTCATGAACCACCTGGTATTCGTAGATTTTTTCCCGCTCCAGGCTAAACATAAATTTGGAAGGGTGGTAAAAACTCTCATTTAAATCCAGTAACCCTTCTTCTTTTAATTTTTGGATGGCGCTATATACTTCGTTGACATGAAAGTTAAAATTTGAGCAGAATTCATGGATGTCAAAATCATAACTTTCCATGGCTCCGCTTCCCACGGCTATTTTTAAATAATTAGCGATTGATTGATAAACTCTTTTTAAAAATGCCGGTTCTGGGTGGCTTGTTTCAATTAGTTGCTTTTGAATAGACTCATCGCTATTCTGAAATAAGATCACTGAAAACGCCACTTTATTATCCCGTCCGGCGCGACCTGCTTCCTGATAGTAAGATTCCAGGTTAGGTGGGATGTCGTAATGGATTATGAGTCGCACATCCGGTTTGTTAATTCCCATTCCAAAAGCATTGGTAGATACCATTACCCTACTTAGGTTAAGCATCCATTCTTCCTGTTTCCGCACCCGGCTATCATGACTTAAACCGCCATGATAAAAATTCGCGGAGATATTATTATGATTAAGCCAGACGCTTAATTCTTTAGTGGACTTTCTTTTATTGACATAAATGATGGTGCTGCCACCTACTTTTTCTAATATGTCCAGGATTTTTTGATTTTTGTCCTCCGTTTTACGCACAGAAAAAGAAAGCTTCTTTCTAATGAAACTTCCCTGAAATTTTTGATAATCCTTAAAATTAAGCTTAACCAAAATATCATCCTGGACTTTTGGTGTGCCCGTTGCAGTGACAGCCAAACAAGGAACAGTAGGGATTTTCTCCCGAAATTCTTTGATCTGTAAATAGGAGGGACGAAAATCATAACCCCATTGGCTTATACAATGTGCTTCATCGATGGCCAGTAAGTTGATATTCATTTGCAAGGAGCGCTGAATAAACAGCTCGCTTTGAAGTCTTTCCGGAGCTACATACAAAAGTTTTACCGGACCATAGATACAATTATCAAGTGTCACATCTATTTCTCGTTTCGACATTCCCGAATGTAGCGCATAGGCTTTTATTCCAAGTTTTTTTAATTGATCCACCTGATCTTTCATCAAGGCTACAAGCGGCGTCACCACGATGCAGATTCCTTCCTGCATTAAAGCGGGCACCTGATAACAAATTGATTTCCCACCACCGGTTGGGAGTAAGGCAAGCACATCCTTTTTTTGAAGGATAGCCTCAATGATTTCTTCCTGACGAGGTCTGAAATTAGCGTATCCCCAATAGTGTTGTAATATTTCAACTGCCTTTTTCAATGGAATAATATGCTGATAGTTAGTTTAAAAATTGAATTCAAAAGAGTATTATTATATGATAATATCAAATAAACTGCATTAAATATACACTCATGGATTGGAATACCTTCTTCTTTGCCTCATATGAAATTTTAATTTCAATAATCTTTAGTCTTCTGACCATATTCATCACCAAGAAATTCCTCAATTACTTATTTATAAAAAGAGATCATGATGACTTAAAAGACAATCTTGCCTTATCAATATTTTCAGGCAGTATTTTTATTGGCGTTTTGATTTTGGTCAATTCTAGTATTCTTCCAGCAGTAGATACCTTGCGCGTGATGGTTTTGGCAAAGGAGGTGATCACACTTAAAATGGTGGGCCTTTCCTTTTTGTATTTTTTGCTTTTCTTCTCCATAACGGTGTTTTTTTCCATAGTCATTTTATTTTTAACACTTAGAGTGTTTTTTAAAGCTACTGGTTGGGTAGACGAAATGACTGAAATGCGTAATAAAAATGTAGCGGTATCGATTGTAGTTGCTTCTGTGGTAATTGGTATATCGCTTTTTGTAAGACCTTCTCTCAATCGATTTATTTCCAGTTTAATTCACTATGAGAAATTTGAAACGATTGGCGAAAGTGCTCCTGATGAAGAACCTGGCGAAATGGTTGTACCTCTTCAACAAGTGGAGCCAAAATAATTTGATGCGTATGAGGGGTTATATATTTTTCTTTGGGTCTTTTGGGTTGTTGATGCTCTCCATTATTGGTGTGCATACATTGAATGAATATTATTTTGTCAATTATTTGGATAAAGTCAGTACAAATGGAAGTGGCGTGATTTATAATCAATCACCAGAAGATTATCAAGCCAATTCTCATGTGGTATTTAATGCAAACGTGAGTGGAGGGAAATATTTGATGGATTTCAAATTCAAAGGACCCAAAAATAAAATGTGGAATTGGAAATGGACCTTAGAAGAATCAGCCACAGATAAAGATATTCTTTTATTTGGTGTACCGAAGTCAATATTCGATCCATATTATCCTGTAGATTCTGTTATTCAAAAGAGAAACAGGTGGATGAAAAATGGGTTGTTTATTCAGGATGGTCGGTATATTAAACCGGATTTGATTAAGATGGTCAATTATTATCGGAAGTATTTACATCCGTTGGCACTAAAGACACAAGAGTCGCTCACTGCTGAAGATACCTGGCGCGATTATATTGAATTTTTTATGAAAGTTTGCCAGGATATTCCGTATGGTGTGCCCCCAAAAAATTTTGATAATAAATATATCGGAGGAGTTTTTCCTCCTCCGCAGGTATTTGTAAATAAGTTTGGTGATTGTGATTCTAAGGCAGTCTTGTTTTGCGCAGGGGTTTCTTTTTTTAAAAACACTGAAACGCTATTACTATTTGAAACCGGTCATGTGCTTCCAGCGGTAAAAGGAGTCCCAAAGCCATATGATGCTTTTTATGAATATCAAAATGAAAAATATATAATGGCAGACACCGCCGGTCCTGGTAGAGCAGCTTTTGGCTTTAATGCTAATCCGTATCAAAAAGTTAATAAGGTCAGCAAAGTGATAATTCAATAATCGAAATTAAAATCTTCCCCTGTAAGAACTTTCTTTTTGTCTTCTTTTGTTAGGGTCAAATCATCTGATATTCTATCACGTGTCGGATTTCCAATGGAGAAAAAAACAATGAGAACGGCATAAACCGCTGTATAAACCTGGTTTGCACATAGAAATAATCCACAGGTTGTGATGACAGAAGCTAGGAATAAATATAAAAATTTTCGTTGTGAGACTTTTTCGTAGATAATTAGTTTGTCTTTTAAAAGCTTTTCGTCTTTGGCCAAATAAATACCACTTTTAAACACTTTTATCGCCATCCAAATCAATATTCCTACAGATAAGAGTGTTAAACCCATGATGACATATTCAAAAGGACCATTGATTATAGGGTATAATTCTCCGGTTGTAAGTTTGAGTATTAACCAAAGAAAAACAATCATAGGGAACCCTATGGCAGAATATGCTACATTTAGTAATTTGCGCTGGTAATCTTTGCTGTTTTTGTAAGGAAAATTTTTACTTTTCATATTCAACACATTAACTAATGGAAGTCACAAAAATATGCTCTAAAATTTGCTTCATCAAAGTCTCGGTGGTAGCATTCCTGTTATTAAGTTCAATTTTACATATTTCGTGTAATAAAAGAGTCTCCGATGATACACAATCAGGGATTGGTGAAGATTCTTTGGCGATAAAAATGGAGGTTTTGCAAGATAGTTTACAAAAAGCTTGGGATGATATGATCAATGATGATGATGAAAAGCTCGGATATATGCGACGACTGCTTTCAGAATTGTCATATGCTGATTTTAAACCTTCTAAAATTGAGGAATTGAATAATATGGTAGATGAATTGAAAATCCTTCGGTATGATCAAAAAACGATGGCAGACTCCCACCTGATCGACCAATACGATTCGGCTACCTCGGTGGTGACAAGAAGAATACTTGATTTTGGATATGAATTCATTGAAAATAGAGAAAGCGATCTGGTGCAAGAATTGATGAATGAAATCAGTCAAAAGAACAACTATGTCTTAATTTATCGCGTTCATTATGATTCTTTCGCAGAGGAAATAAATCTATTGATCGATACGTATGGCGATAAATTGAAAGAGAGAAATATTGAAGTAGAAAAAAAACCATTATTTAAGCTTCCTATGGAAGATGTATAACGTGGTTAGATAGTATTTAATTAGACATTTATCGAATAAATTAAACTTTAATGATTTGTTCAGGTTCAAATTTTTGAACGCCAAATTAAATAGTATTAATTTTGTCTTTTCAATAAGGGATAATGAGTGATGTAATAAAGCACGAATGTGGTATAGCGTTAATCAGATTACGGAAGCCACTTCAATACTATGTAGATAAGTACGGTACCCCTGCATATGGAATGAATAAGCTGTACCTCCTGATGGAAAAGCAGCATAATCGTGGTCAGGATGGTGCGGGTGTCGTCAATATCAAAATTGATAACTCCCCAGGGGTAAGATATATCAGTCGATATCGCTCTATTGATTCCCGCCCTATTGCAAAAATCTTCAACAAGATTTCTAAAAAGTATAAAAAAGCCCATAAAAAGGATTCTAAGAATTTTTACAATGCGGCCTGGATGAAAGAAAATGTTGCTTTCACCGGAGAAGTTTGGTTGGGGCATTTGCGATATGGAACCCATGGTGTGAATAACCTGGAAGCGTGTCACCCCATGTTGCGTCAAAATAATTGGAGAAGTAGAAATCTGGCAGTTGCTGGTAATTTCAATATGACCAATGTTGACGACCTGTTCGAAGTGTTGATAAACTTAGGGCAGCATCCTAAAGAAAAGGCGGACACTGTAACTGTAATGGAAAAAATCGGACATTTCCTTGATCTGGAAAATCAGGATATGTTTGACAAGCTAAAAAATAAATATTCTAATCAGGAGATCACGGAAATCATAGAAACCGAGCTTGATCTGGAGAGAATTTTAATAAGAAGTTGTAAAGATTTTGATGGTGGTTATGCGATGGCAGGATTGACGGGTTATGGTGCTTCCTTTGTAGTGCGTGATCCTTCCGGAATCCGTCCCGCTTATTATTATGTAGATGATGAAGTACTGGTAGTAGCATCTGAAAAACCAGCTATCAAAACGGCTTTTGACATTGATTTCAATGAGATTCAAGAGATAAGACCAGGTTATGGATTGATTACTAATAAGGCTGGAGATTATAAGGAAGTGAAAATTACAAAACCACTAGAAAAGAAATCTTGTAGTTTTGAGCGGATTTATTTTTCGCGTGGTTCTGATCCTGGAATTTACAATGAGCGGAAGAAGCTGGGTAAATACCTTATTCCTCAAATTCTTGAATCCGTTCGGTTTGATCTGAAAAATACGGTTTTCTCTTATATTCCAAATACTGCAGAGACTGCCTTTCTGGGAATGATTTCCGGTTTGGAAGATTATCTAAGCCAAAGAAGAAAGGATTTTATTATTGAAAATAAGCCAACGCTCGAAAAAATAGAGGACTTATTAGACTTCCGACCTCGTGTGGAAAAGTTGGTTTCGAAAGATGCTAAACTCAGGACCTTCATTACAGATGATGAGCATCGAGATGACCTGGTGGCTCACGTGTACGATACTACCTATGAGGTTGTCAAAAAAGGCCGAGATACCATCGTAGTTTTGGATGATTCTATCGTACGGGGAACAACCCTTGAAAAAAGTATATTGCGACTGTTAGATAAAACGGGAGCTAAGAAGATTGTAATTGTTTCCTCAGCGCCACAGATCCGATTCCCAGATTGCTATGGTATTGACATGTCGCGAATGAAAGACTTTGTTGCTTTCAGAGCTGTGCTGAGGTTGCTAAAAGAAACAAATAAGGAGTATTTGCTGGATGAGGTATATGAAAAATGCCTGGCATCAGTTGATGATAAAAAGGCTCCAAATTATGTAAAAGAGCTCTATGCGCCATTTACATTCGAGGAAGTGTCAGATATGATTGCTAAAATCATTACACCTGAAGATATGAATGCAGAGGTAGAAGTAGTATATCAAACGGTAGAAAATCTACATAAGGCAATCCCTGAACACCTTGGTGATTGGTATTTTACCGGTGACTATCCTACCCCAGGTGGAAATAAAGTCGTCAACAAATCCTTCGTCAATTTCATGGAAGGTAAAATGGTAAGGGCATATTAATTGCCCACCCATTTTTTAAATACAATACTTGCACAATGCCCTCCAAAGCCAAAGTTGTTGCTAAGGGCGTAGTGAATTTTATGTTGCTTTTTTTGACCTAGAACGATAAAATTCTTCCATCGATAGTCTTCAATGTTTTTAGAATTGATGGTAGGTGGGATTTCGTTCTTGTTGATGGATTGAACTACAGAAACTGCCTCAATCGCTCCGGAAGCCCCAAGAAGATGGCCGGTCATTGATTTAGTGGCGCTTATATATGTTTGATGGTTTTCATTGTCAAGTAATTGTTCAATAGCCTTCATTTCTGAGTTATCACCTGGGACAGTAGAAGTGGCATGAGCATTAATATACCCAACTTCCTGTGGTTTGATGTTGGCTTCTTTGAGTGCTTCCCGCATACCAAGAAATGCACCTTTCCCTTCCGGATGCGTACCAGTAATGTGAAAAGCATCCGCTGCCATGCCTCCTCCAACAATTTCTGCATATATTGGCGCTCCTCGTTCCAGGGCATGTTCTAACGATTCTAAAATTATCGTGCCGCTACCTTCACCGGCAACAAACCCATCTCTGGAAGTATCAAATGGTTTAGATGCAGAAGCATAATCTTCATTATTGGATGATAATGCTTTCATGGCATTAAATCCGTTCATTGATGCTGGGGTAATGGGGGTTTCAGAACCGCCCGAAATAATGATATCTGCTTTGCCCCATTTGCTATAATTGAAAGATTCTATGATGGCATTGGAAGCAGAAGAACATGCCGAAACGGAATTAAAGTTAACACCCATTAATCCATATTTAATGGAGATTAATCCGGCGGCCGTATCCGGTAAGATTTTATGAATAAAGAAGGGATTGTACTTGTGCCCCGATACATAATGGTCTCTGATTTGCTCTTCAAATGTTTCAAAGCCACCAATACCACTCCCCCAAATTACTCCGGCTCTTTCTTTATTGATTTTATCAAAATCCAGATGGGAATTTATGATAGCCTCATTTGTTGAAATTAATGCGAATTGTGAGTACCGGTCTAGTTTCCGCAATTCTTTCTTATCAAAGAAATTTTCTCCATCATAATTTTTTACCTCACAGGCAAATTTTGTTTTGTGATGAGTGGTATCAAATCGATTGATGAGTCCTGCGCCGGAAATCCCTTTGGATAGGTTATCCCAAAATTCTGTGACATTGTTACCTATTGGGGTAATTGCCCCTATTCCTGTTATTACTACTCTAGTCATAATTATTAAATTAAAAATACCGATCGGTATATTGTTGTTTAAATTTTTTTAGTTCCGTATGCTTTCTATTTCTTTTTCCAGTCTTCTTAGATTTTTTTCAATGGGTATTGCCGAATTGATAGTTTTAGCGAGGAAAATTGACCCCTCTATTATGGCAATAAAAAAAGAAGAAAAATCATCCGCATTTATTTCCTTGATCTCATTATTTTTAATTCCCGTTTCAATAATTTTTTCTAAGGTGCTTTTCCAGCCCAATAAAGCGTTTTTTACTTCCCTCAATAATTCGTCATGTTGGTCATCGGTGTCAGTGGCAGTATTTAATAAAGCGCACCCACCTCTGTCAAATACCCATTGATAATTATTCTTATAGAAATCAGTAAATGCGTATAGTTGATCAATGGCCTTGTTTTTTGTGTTTAAATCTTGTCGAATCCCACTTGTTAAAAGTTGATAATTATACCTGAATACTTCTATTGCTAATTCTTCTTTGTTTTGAAAATTCCCGTAAACACTTCCTTTGGTTAGCCCTGTGGCGGAGGTGATTTCAGACATAGTGGTGCCT
>JBNLGO010000081.1:0-17100 GCA_050306095.1 Cyclobacteriaceae bacterium | reverse complement strand
ATTTAACCTGGTAATCAATATTGCTGCTTTCGGCTAAATCAGTAAATGAATCGGCTATATCTTTGATGAACTTTATCACATCCCCTCCTGATGGATGGAGACGAAGCTCATCCACTTCCATTTTCCTAAAGTCTAATAATTGATTAACTAATTTCAATAACCTCTTTGCATTTCTGGACACCAATTGAATTTGTTTTTGCTGATCAGTATCTGATACTGCTTTGAGCAGCTTTTCTATTGGGCTTATAATCAACATCAATGGAGTTCGAAATTCATGACTTATATTGGTGAAGAACCGGATTTTCATCATATCCAATTCATGCATTCTTTGTGACTCGAAACGTTCCCGTTTAATCTTGTAATTCAGCCTTTCTCTTTCCAGAATAATCTGCCTACTTAGCAATAAAACTCCTATCAGCACAATTATATAAATGAAAATAGCCCAACTAGTCTTCCAAAAAGGAGGCAATATGGTTATATAAAGCGATCTTTCTTCCCCTATCATTTCACCATTGCTTTGCAATATTCTTACTTTAAAAGTGTAATCTCCCGGGTCAAGGTTGGTATAGGTTGCTTTTCTTTGATTGGGATCTGCAAATATCCAATTTGGATTAAAACCTTCTAATTTGTATTGAAAATTGTACTTTTCAGGATGAAAATAACTGAGCGCAGCAAATTCTATTGAAAATATCTTTTCATCATACTTTAACTCCAATTGTTCTCCATAATCAATCGCTTTTTGTAGTAGCACACGATCGTTTAACTTTTCTCCTACCTTCACTGAGGTGTTGAAAACCTGGAAATCGGTAAATATTAACTTCGGCTGATTACTGGCTTTCCTAATCTCCCTTGGATTCACAATATTCATACCCTGATGACCACCAAAAATCACCTCACCTGAAGAAGTAGTTAAAATACCATTCGCATTAAACTCCAAACCTTGCAAACCATCGGAAATGTCATAATTAATAAAATCTACATTAATTGAATCATCAGAGAAGTGATGAACCAAAATATTTGAAACACCATTGCTACTAGTCACCCATATATTATTTTGGTGATCTTCCGTAATTCCCTGAATGGTATTATCACATAGCCCATCTTCCTTTCGAAAAACAATGAAATCGTCGTTTGCCTTATTATATAGGTTTAGACCATCTCTGGAAGCTATCCAAATAAGTCCGCGGCTATCCTTATAAATAAAGATCAAATTATCATTGCTTATTGATGTTGGCTGGTTCTCATTACTTAAATAGTGCTTTACACTTTCATTAAAACGATTAAATACAATTAGCCCAAATGCACTGGCTATCCACAGCTTCCCGTCTTCATTCTCAATAATTCCAGAAATGTATTTAGAAGGCAATAAATTACTGTAATCCTTGAATTCGCCGGAATTACGATCCATCAATTCCAGGCCGCCAGCCAGTGATCCGACCCATAAATTGTTATCACTGTCCTCGAATATCTCATACACTTTATTATCATTGATGGATGCAGAATCGTCAGGATCATGCTTATAATGTTCAAATTTATTTCCATCAAACTTATCAAGCCCACCATAGAATGTCCCTACCCAAAGTATGCCATCACTATCCATACTCATATTGATAATCACATCATTGCTAAGAGAAGATGGATTTGTTGGGTCATGTTTATAGGTGATAAATTGATTTTTTATCCGATCATAATAAATTAAACCACCCCCATTTGTACCAATCCAAATATTACCTAAATCATCCTCTTCAAAACAATTAATATCATCAAAGCTCAAACTCTCAGGGTCAGAAATTTGACGTTTATAATGCCTGAATTTAATTAGGTCAGGATGGTAATAGCTTATTCCTTTCTTATAGGTGCCTATCCAAATAATACCTGAATTGTCTTTTAAAATGGAATAGATACTATTATTGCTTAAGCTTTTTTCATCTTCTTCATTATGCAGAATGTATTGTATAGAATTTTTATTCTTATTGTAAATATTAATTCCTCCATGATCTGTCGTTATCCAGATATTTCCATTGTCATCCTCTGCAATACCTCGTACAAGATTTTTATTAAGGTGTACATCCTCTGAAGTGGTTGTAATAAATTTTTCTTCTTTGGATTTATTTGAAATGGTGAAAACACCCAAAGCATCCGAAGTATATACCCAGGGATTCCCTTCTGAATCTACAAAAATGTTAAATATCAGGCCTCGATTACCATACTTTTCATTTAAAACCCTGCTTCTAAAAATCACCCGGTTTTTATCTGGATCTAATTGATCAATGGTTCCATCTGAATAAATAATCCAATAAGTTCCATCTTTACCCTGCCCTATCCCATGGATATTATTGGAATGTATGGATTGATGGTCACCAGGCGAGTGACGGTATGTATTAAATGTATTTTTTGATGGTGAATAAATAGTCAATCCATTTTGTAAGCCCAAGTAGCAGTATTTTCCCTCTCTGTCTTTATGAATTTTTGTGATAGCTACTTCATCAACACCTAAATCTTTTAAAGCGGTCTTTTGATCAAAAACAAAACCGTCAGTTTCAGGATTATAGATATTAAGGCCCAATCTTGTATTTGCCCAAATTCTACCTAAATGATCTTCATAAATACCATCAATGTAATTGTCTCGGATAGAAAGGCTATCTCCTCCTTTATGTCTAAACACTTTAAAATTATATCCATCAAAGCGATTTAATCCTGACAAAGTCCCAAACCACATGTATCCTTTTTGGTCTTGCAAAATACTCATTACCTGGCTATTGGATAGGCCATCTTTAATGGTAAGGTGTAAAAATTCGTAATGTGGATTTTGCGCAAAAATATTTGTCGATGAAAGTAATTGCGTTATTAACACTACAATCACTATAATTTTAAACCTACCTGAAAGCACTAAAAATTGAAATGCTCCAATATTCTCCATCATATTCCCCTATTATTACAAGGCAATTTAAAACATTTTTAAGGATACTCCACCCTTCTGATTATTCCTAATTTGCTTTTGATTTAACCAATCCTTTGGGATATTGGGTATATGATAAAGCACATCAATTCATGAAACATAGCTTATTAATCACACTATTTATGTTTCTTATTAATATGCAGCATGTTAATTGTCAGGACATTGACTATGATATTAAATATGGCGCTGAAGCTGCCATTCTAATTGAAAGGCATATTGGTATATACCAGGACACCGCACTGACTGCTTATATTAATGACGTCGGAAATAAACTTGTTGCGCAATTAGGCCAGCAACCATTCAAATATCAGTTTTTTATTCTGGATACAGATAGACCTAATGCATTTGCACTGCCTGGAGGGTATGTGTATTTAACCAGGGGATTATTACCTATAATTAATACTGAAGATGAGCTGGCATGCATCATCAGCCATGAAATTGTCCATTCCTATAAGCGCCATTCGATCAAGCAAATGAAAAAAAGCATTTTACCGGCTATATTTAAATTACCTGGAAATATTATTGGCAGCATTATAGGGGATGGCGTAGGAAATTTAATCAATGCACCTGTAACGATCGGCACTGATGCTTGGATGGCAAGTTACTCCAGGAAACATGAAAAGGAGGCCGACAAACTGGGAATGGCTATTGCTGCCAAAGCAGGATACCAACCTATTCAATTAGCACCTATTTTAAGTCAACTTAGTGCTTTAGCAACCTATTATTCAGGAAAGGCCGAAAAGAAAAATTACTTGCAAAACCACCCTTATACACCGGAAAGGGTAGCTTATATTAAAAATGTGGCTAAAAAACTTGATACAGATAAGCCAACTAAAATAATTGCCGATTCATTATTTAACTATCAGCTAGATGGAATAATTATCGGACAAAACCCACAACAAGGTTTAATTCATGATTCTAAATTTATTCACCCTGAACAAGAACTTTATTATCATTTTCCTGAAAATTGGAAAATAGAAAACTCCCCCTCAGTAGTTGGGGCAGTACAATCAAACAGAGAAGGTGTAATCTTGATACGAATTGATCATCAACATGAATATCCTGAAGATGCTGCGCAGACATTTATAAACAGCCTTCACAATAGTGAAGTGGAAGTCATCATGGATAAAAACATTACCATTAATGATTTACCCGCTCATATGGTAGCATTAAAAGCGAATTCCGATGAACACATAATATTTTTAGAGAATGTGTGGGTAAAGAAAGATTCCACTTTATATAATATACTTGGGTATGGACTGAAAAAACACATGGAAGATATTCAATTGTCCATTAATAGCTTCAGAGCTTCCACAGAAGAAGATATTGACGAGCTCACCTTCACAAAACTAAAAATTATCAAACCAAAAAATTCTGTATCTCTTCGATCTCTTCTTGAACAGGAAGACACAAGTGAATTGACCGGTCTGGCTCGGATCATCAATAATATGCATAATGATACTCCAATCATTAAAAATAAACCCATTAAAATCATTGTTAAGCAATCGGTAAATTAAATTGAATGTCACACGGAAGATTTAAAAACCCTGTACAAGCTACCCTCACTGGTATCCTGGACATTTTCAGAAAACAAGACCTTAGAAACAAACTCACTGACGCAGATACTTTAGAAGGCAAAACCTGCTTGATTACCGGCGCTAATTCCGGCTTGGGTTTTGGCATTGCTACCCAATTTGCAGAAAGAGGGGCTCATGTGATCATGGCATGTAGAAGTGGTATTCCGGAAGCAGGAGAAAAAATCAAAAAATTAACCGGTTCAGAAAAAGTGGAAATGGTTAAACTAGATCTTTCTGACCTGGTATCAATTCATTCATTTATCCACACCCTTAAAGATAAAAATGTCTCTATCGATGTGCTCGTAGCTAATGCAGGTATTGCTCCACCCAAAGCCCGCCAAACCCCCAGTGGAATGGAAGAAATGTTTATGGTCAATTATTTATCAAAAAACATTTATATCAATTTATTATTAAAAGAAGGCATCATTAAAAGTGAATTGTATGGTACAAAAAATGGCTCCAAAGATATCCCCCGAATTATTTACATTTCATCTGACAGCCACCAGAGCGCTTCGGCTATCGATTATGAAGAGTTTGGCATATATAAGGATTACGGGGTAAAAAAGGCTATTAATAATTATAGCTATTACAAATTGGTGATGAATACTTTTGCCACCGAGCTATCCCGTAGGATAAATAAAAATAAAACTGATGTATCTGTAAATGTCATTTGCCCGGGCCCCGTTAATTCAAATATCATAAGGGACGCTCCTTTTATCTTAAGGATAATTCTTAAATCAATTTTCAGCATCTTTTTTCCTTCGCCATACAAAGCCGCTCTCCCTGTTACATATATGGCCTGCTCTGAAGATTTTGAAAGCACAACCAATCAATACCTTCATATGTTTAACACAAAGCGAATGGATGAAAAAGTGTACGACAAATCGGAGGGAGAGAAACTTTGGAAGTTTTCTGATGACGTATGGAAAAAAATTGACCCCAAATACGCGGAATATGATTTAAATCAACCTACAAGCCGTTGACAATTCCTATCTTCATTTTGAAATAATATAAAATCATCATGACAAAGGAAGATCTGCTAAAGACCATAGACAATATTGCCAGCAATCAAAAGATTGAAAAGGAAGTGATAATTGATGATATCATTGAGATATTGAAAATTAAATATGGTGAAATCCTGTTGGAAAAAGAGCAGGAGCTGGTAGCCGAATTAAAGAATAAAATTGTAACGCGTCTTTACGGATATGAAAACCACACTGTGGACACCAGCAAAGTAGACAAAGCCGAAGTTTATCACGCAGATCGTATTGACATGGGTTTTGCTGAAAAAGCTGAAGGGGAATTAATGGCAGAAGGGCTATTGGAAAATAATGGAAAAACCATCAAACTTACAGATGCCGGTATTTTGAAATACAAAAAATTCTACGGAGAAGTATAGAGTGCACAGAATAAATATTTTGAAAAATAATGACTTGAAGTCCTTCAAGAATAGGATTATTATTCCTTCTTTTTATTTAGCAAATAGGTAATTGATATATCTATAACTGCATTTTTAGCATTAAAAAAATTAAGGGTAGCCTCATCAGCTACAATATTATGAAAACCGTGGTCTAATCGAATGGTAGTAATAAAGCTTTTAGTAGTATAAAAGTCCATCCCCAACAACATCCCCCAATCATCGGATTTAAAATTTTCATTGGATGTTAATAGATTTCCGTAATACCAACCAAAATGAATATTCAAGTCATCACTAAAATCAAATCCTACCATCACAGGTATTTTTAAATAATCCAGGTGATGATTTTGATTCCCTTGTTGTTGATATAAAACTTCCCCTTGAAGAAAATATCCAAGATCCCCTAAATACTTTTTACCCATCACTCCCCCATGCCATCCAAATTCTACTTGGTATCCAAAATTACTATCTGTATTTAAACCCGAGAAATTAACACCTCCTTTTATACCAAAAGCTGTTTGGGAAAATACAGGAAAGTATAAGAGAATTATCAGTAAAGCAATTAGCGTAGTTTTCATAATAGAATTGTGTCCTTACAAAAATAACATTGGTTAGCAATTGACCAAGCGAAATTATACAACTGGCTTCCATATTGGAAAACAATAGTTTACGTATTTTTACGTAATTTTTAAGTAAAAAGTGTTTGATAATAAAAATTATTACGTAATTTTGGGCTTATATTAAGTACTTATACTTAATGTTTGGATATTTGAAACAACCTGAAGATGATGCATCTAAGGGGTAATACTTATTAAAATTTAACCTTCACATGAAAATAGTAATTGCAGGTAATGGAATGGTTGGTTACAAATTTTGTGAGAAACTAATCTCAAAATTTGGCCCGGGGAAATTTGACATCACAGTGTACGGAGAGGAACCCAGACCCGCATATGACAGGGTCCACCTCAGTGAATACTTTACAGGATCTACTGCAGATGATCTGCTAATGGCTCCTGCATCATGGTATGCTGAAAACCAAATTAAGCTAGTTACAGGAGAACTAGTGACCCAAATTGATGAGCAATCAAAAACTATCACAACACATAAAGGCACAACAGACACCTATGATAAGCTGGTTTTAGCTACAGGTTCGAGTCCGTTTGTTCCACCTGTACCAGGCGTTGATAAAGATGGTGTGTTTGTTTATCGTACTATTGAAGATCTTAATGATATTATTTCCTATGGAAAGGACATAAAAAAAGCTGCTGTAATGGGAGGTGGTCTTCTTGGATTAGAAGCTGCCAAAGCATTATTAGACATGGGGCTGGAGACGCACGTCATCGAATTTGCTCCACGTCTTATGCCAAGACAGCTAGACGAAGCAGGCGCCAATATTTTAAAAGAGAAATTGGAGTCACTGGGTATTACAATTCATACCAGCAAAAGCACTTCACAGATTGCAGGAAATGGAAAAATCACTTCTCTGAAATATGCCGATGACTCTGAGTTAGAAGTTGACATGTTAGTGATTTCGGCAGGGATTCGACCTCGTGATGAGTTGGCTCAAAAAAGTGGAATCCAGATAGGTCATCGTGGTGGTATCATTGTGGACAATTACATGAAAACCTCCATGAATGATGTATTTGCCATTGGCGAATGTGCTCTTCATGAAAACATGATCTATGGACTTGTAGCTCCTGGTTATGAAATGGCTGAAGTAGTGATTGATCAAATTACCGGTGACGGATCCAGGGAATTTACTGGGTTTGACATGTCTACCAAGTTAAAACTTATTGGTGTAGATGTAGCAAGTTTCGGAGAACCTTTCCCTGCTGCTGAAGACTGCCATCAGGTAGTTTATGAAGACAAGATCAAAGGAATATATAAAAGAATAAATGTATCAAAGGATGGAAAAAGGCTGATAGGGGGAATTCTGGTTGGCGAAGCAACAGAATACAACATGTTATTGCAAATGACGCAAAACAACATGGCCCTTCCGCCTAATCCGGAAGATCTTATATTAGGCCCAAGAGGTGGTGAATCTGAGGTTGCCGGCGGTGGTGTAGAATCACTTCCTGACGAAGCCCAAATATGTAGCTGTGAGAATATCACCAAAAAGGATATTGTTAACGCTATTGAAGAAGGAGAATTGACAGACCTGGGCGAGATCAAAAAAGCTACAAAAGCCTGTACAGGTTGTGGTGGTTGTACCCCTCTTGTTACGGACTTGTTAAAAATCACGCTTGAGTCACAAGGAAAAGTAGTTAAAAAGACACTTTGTGAGCACTTTGATTATACTCGTCAGGAGCTGTATGATTTAGTGAAAATCAACGGAATCCAAAGTTATGATGAGCTGCTTGATCAACATGGCAAAGGAGATGGTTGCGAAGTATGTAAGCCTGCTGCTGCCTCTATTTTCGCTAGCGTTTGGAATGACCTCATTTTAAAACAAGATACCATTCAAGATACAAACGATCGCTTTTTAGCTAATATTCAGAGAGGCGGAACTTACTCAGTAGTACCACGAGTACCTGCAGGTGAAATCACTCCTGACAAACTAATTGCGATAGGAAGAATTGCTAAAAAATACAATTTATATACTAAAATCACTGGTGGCCAACGGATAGATATGTTTGGCGCAAGGGTAGATCAACTACCTTTGATTTGGGAAGAGCTTGTAGCTGAAGGATTTGAAAGTGGGCATGCCTATGGAAAATCTCTTCGAACTGTAAAAAGTTGTGTAGGCTCTACTTGGTGTAGATATGGTGTACAGGATTCTGTTTCATTTGCCGTAGAGGTAGAAAACAGGTACAAAGGCCTTCGATCACCCCACAAATTAAAAAGCGCCGTTTCAGGATGTATCCGAGAATGCGCCGAAGCCCAATCAAAAGATTTTGGTATCATTGCTACCGACAAAGGATGGAACCTTTATGTATGTGGAAATGGTGGAGCGAGACCTCAACATGCTAAATTATTAGCGGCTGATATTGACAAGGAAACTTGTATCAAATATATTGACCGATTTTTAATGTATTATATCAAAACTGCAGAACCATTAATGCGAACAGCTACCTGGCTAAATAAACTTGAAGGTGGACTGGATTACTTGAAAGATGTGGTTGTTAACGATTCTCTAGGAATTGGCGAACAATTAGAAGAAGAGATGCAAACGCTCATGGACAAGTATGAATGCGAATGGAAAAATGTAGTAGAAACTCCGGAACTTAGGTCTAAATTCAGTCATTTCGTGAATACTGATGAAACTGACCCAACACTTAAATTTGACGATATGCGTGGTCAGATTGTACCTGAAGACTGGAATAAATAATTTTTTAAAATGGATATAGCAATGGAAGAACTGAATATATTAAAGGAACATATGGTAGTAGATCCTGATGGAGTGAAGACCTGGTTTAAGGCTGCGCCGGTAAGTGCATTTCCAGAAAATGGTGGTGCGTGTGTTAAATACAAAGACTTACAAATAGCCGTATTTAATTTTACAAGAAAAGGTGAATGGTATGCTTGTCAAAATCTTTGCCCTCATAAAATGCAGATGATCTTATCTCGGGGAATGATCGGAAGCCAGGGGGATGAACCAAAAGTAGCTTGCCCTTACCACAAAAAGACTTTTTCATTAAAATCTGGTGAGTGCCTTAATGCCGAGGAACAATCTATCGCTACGTTTCCGATAAAAATAGAAAATGATTACGTATATATAGGATTTTCAAAATAAACCATTTTTTACGGTTTGATGAAGTTGTGGCAGCCCTAGGGCTGCCTTTCTTTTTTACTGAAGTACGTAAATTTACGGTAAAATCAATGTTCTATAAGTAAAATATGGTAATATTGGTACTTAAATTAATAATTAAGTGGTATTTAAGTTTGATAATTTCAAAAAGAAGGGACGAAGTGATTTTTCCAGGCTTGGAGCGTTATACGTAATTGCCATTAGCGCTATTGCCTTCATAATCCTTACCGGCCAATTGCTTGTTCAAAATTACCTGGAAGACCAGCTGGATGATTCGAGGATTGTTAACGTAGCAGGTAGACAACGAATGCTGAGCCAAAAAATATCCAAGCTCGTACTGCTCCTGGAAAAAGCCAATACCGAAGAAAAAAGAACCGCAATTTTCACCCAATTAAATGAAACGGTCTTACTGTGGAAAACATCTCAAGATGGCCTACTCGATGGAAATGATACCTTAAAACTTTCCGGTAGAAATAGTGATGTGATTATCCTCATGTTTCATGACAACGCCACGTATTACCAAAACATCCTCAAAAGTTGTAATACAATACTTGGAGCTCTACAAAAAGATATTAATACAGATATTTCATTTTTGAAAGATGACATTAATACCATTCTCGAAAATGAAGATGACTTTTTGTTAGGCATGGATGCCATTGTATTCCGATATGACTTTGAAGCCAGGCATAAGGTAAGCCGGCTGAGAATCACAGAATACGCCCTTCTTTTTATTTCCCTGTGTGTCATTCTTTTTGAAATAGTTTACATATTTAAACCAACCGCTAAAAACGTCAACAAAACACTTTTTAAACTCATTGAGTCAGAAAAGAATGCTCAAAAAATGGCCAAGGAAATTGGGGTACTATATTCCAGCCTGGAGAAATCTTACGAAAAACTTTCCACCGTTAAACAACCCCCTGATAATCCACGACTCATTGCAAAAACTGACCGTGGCGGTAATATTAAATTCATTTCAGATTATTTTTTGACGATAACTGGTTTTAAACAAAATGATATTGGAGAAACCTTTAATGAATTAATCCCCGGTGCCGTTAACAGCGAAGACTTAATGGACGATTTGATAGATATCGTCTCAGAGGGAAATTCCTGGCATCAGGAAATCAAATTCAAAGACAAAAAAGGTAATGACCTATGGGTGGAACTAACCGTAACTCCGGTCTTCAACAATCAAAACGAAATCACTGAAATGCTGGTGGTTGGTACTGATCTGACAAAACGCAAATTGGCAGAAATGCAAATGCAACAGAAAGACCGCCAGGAAATAGACAAAAAAGTTAAAGAACAAAAATTCAGGTCTGTTTTGATCCTGGAAGGCCAGGAAGAGGAGCGCAAGCGTATTGCCATGGATATCCATGATGGGATCGGGCAATTGCTTACTTCATTGAAATTTCAGATCGAAAGCATCGACATGAGCAACTACCGGGAGTCAAGAAATAAGCTTGAAGATGCTAAAAACCTACTGAAAGATATTATTAAAGAAGTGCGGAAAGTGACTTTTAATTTAAAACCTACCGTATTGAGTGACTATGGTATCAGTTCAGGGTTGGCAGTATATGTTAAGGAAATCAATAAATTAACGGAAGAGGAAATCACTTTTGAAAATTCCACTAACTTTAAAATGCGCCTGCCCACTAAAATAGAAAACAACATTTATCGCATTACACAAGAAGCCATCAATAATTCCATTAAATATTCTCAATCAAATTCCATATCCGTATCGCTTTCACATGAAGCTGAAAATATCTTTATTCAAATTACAGATAAAGGAGTTGGTTTTGATGAAAAAATATTAGAAAATCCCGATTTTAAAATTGAATCAGGTAATGGATTTTTTAATATGTTTGAAAGAACAGAATATATCAATGGGAAACTGGAAGTTAATTCTTCCCCGGGAAATGGAACTACTGTACGATTAATTGTACCTATTAAAGAATACATTTAATATGGAAAAAATAAGAATACTACTAGCCGATGATCACGCCCTTGTCCGAAAAGGAATATTAGCCATGTTGGAATCCGAATCCGATTTAGAAATTGTTGGTGAAGCCAATGATGGAAAAGAGGCCTTAGAACTTTCCAGGCAATTAACACCAGATCTTCTTATTATCGATATTCGAATGCCGGAAATGAACGGTCTTGAAGCAACAGCAAAATTGCACGAATACAGCCCTTCTACTAAAGCTCTTATTCTTTCCATGCATGATTCGGATGATTATGTGATTCAATCCCTCCAATCAGGAGCTAGTGGATATCTATTGAAAGACACCGAAAAACCCGAATTCCTCCGAGCCATCCATCAGGTGATGAGCGGAAATAAATATTATAGTGGAGCAGTATCCAATGTGTTAGCCAGTCAATTACTCGGCAATAAAACGATTACCAACACTAATACAGCCCAAAATGATTATGGTTTAACAAAAAGGGAATTAGAAATCCTTGGATTGATCATTAATGGTAAAAAGAATCAACAAATTGCCGAAACTCTGGATAAAAGTGTCAGAACGATTGAAACGCACCGATTTAACATCATGAAAAAAATGGGTGTCAATAATGCCATCGATATGGTTAACAAAGCCCTAAAAGAAAAACTGGTCTAAGTTTATTTCATTTTCCATTCTAAAACAGGATCCATTCCTACAATTAACCTGTAATTCAAAATCAATTAATAGAATTACGTAAAAAACTACGTAATCCACTCACACTTTAATTACCTATTTTTCAAGCATTTACCCCTTTATGTAAAATTTATTTACGTATTTTTACGTATTTTATTTTGATCTTTACGTAGCTTATACGTATGTTTACGTAACAATAAATCAAAAACAAACAGTAATTATACGTACATCTATTAAAAAATTTTACAAATGGATAATTGGTTCAAAACACTAGTAGTCGCACTCTTTATAGGATTAATTTGTAGCGACAAAGCAGAAGCACAGTTAACCCTTTCTGCAGAAGTAAGACCCAGGGCAGAATATCGTCATGGATTCAAAAAGCCTTTAGAAAAATCATTGGATCCTGCATTCTTTATCGAGCAACGCACAAGGATCAATGCAAAATTCGTATCAGAAAAATTTGATGTGTTTATTTCTTTTCAGGATGTAAGGACTTGGGGAGCAGTAAACCAGATCTATAAATCAGACCCTTCACTTAGCAATATTTATGAAGCATGGGGTTCTTATAAAATTAATAGCAAAAATGCCTTCATGGCTGGTAGAATGGCGCTCAACTATGATAATGCGCGATTCCTTGGAAATTTAGGATGGGCACAACAAGGCCGGTCTCACGACTTAGTAAAATACGTGTATAGCGGTGACGGTACAAGCCTGCACTTAGGAGCTGCTTTTAACCAGGATGCCAATACTCCTGAATTTGCCAAACTTGCTAACACTTATTACACAGGGGTGAACAATTACAAAACAATGCAGTTTGCCTGGTTTCACAAAGACTGGGAAAACTCCAAACTCTCTCTTTTATTATTAAACAATGGAGTACAGGCACCAGATTCTACCGTGAATTTTTCTCAGACACTTGGGTTATACGGAAACAAAAAATTAGGAAGTGTAAAATTAGAATATGAACTATATTACCAAACTGGAAAAGATCCTGCTGGAAGAGACTTAAGTGGATTATTAGCTGCTGCCAATGCAACTTTCTTTGCAGGAAAACCAACTACCTTGACTATTGGAGCTGACTACCTATCAGGTGATAAAGCTGATACTGAAAAGAACGAAGGTTTCACTCCTTTTTATGGTACCAATCACAAATTCTACGGTTTCATGGATTATTTCTATGTAGGAAATGGCCACATGAACAAAGGATTAATTGACATCTATGCAAAAGCGAAATTCAAAACCGGTGAAAAATCAGCATTACTAGCGCATTTACATCAGTTTGCTACTGCTTCAGAAATAGGAGTAGATGGTACAGGATCTAAGTATTCATCTTCATTGGGTACCGAACTAGACCTTGTATATAATGTAAACCTTGCCAAAGACGTCAACTTAAAACTTGGATACTCTCAAATGTTCTTCTCTGACTCTATGGAAATTGTAAAAGCATCAACTGACCCAAGTAAAAATGCTTCATGGGGTTGGGCTATGTTCACATTCAAACCAACATTGTTCACAACTAAATCAAACTAATTCAAATTTTTAAACTGAAATAAATTATGAAAATGAAAAGTATAAAAAGCTATTTACTCTACACTTGCCTGGTATTAGTTACCAGCTGGATGCTGGAGTCATGTGGCACAAAATCACAATCACAAAGTACTGATGCCGCCGCGGATGTTTCAATGCCGGATGAGTTGGAAAAAATTGAATTGAAATTCGGCTTTATCAAGCTGACAGATATGGCGCCTTTAGCCATTGCCAAAGAAAAAGGATTCTTTGAAGACGAAGGACTTTATGTAACGCTAGAGGCACAAGCTAACTGGAAAGTTCTTTTAGATAGAGTGATCTCCGGTGAATTAGATGGAGCACACATGTTATCCGGTCAGCCAATTGGAGCTACTATCGGATTTGGAACTCAGGCTGATATTGTAACACCATTCAGCATGGATTTAAATGGTAACGGAATCACCGTATCCAATGAGATCTGGTCTAAAATGAAGCCAAATGTACCGATGGAAGGTGGCAAGCCTGTTCACCCGATCAAAGCGGATGCTATTAAGCCTGTAATTGAAGAATTCAAAGCTGATGGTAAGCCTTTCAACATGGGAATGGTATTCCCGGTATCTACGCACAATTATGAAATTAGATATTGGTTAGCAGCAGCTGGTATTTCTCCAGGTTATTATACTGAGTCAGATATCACAGGTATGACAGATGCAGATGTACTGCTTTCTGTAACACCTCCACCACAGATGCCAGCTACATTAGAAGCAGGAACTATACTAGGATACTGTGTAGGTGAGCCTTGGAACCAACAGGCTGTATTTAAAGGAATCGGCGTGCCGGTAACTACCAACTATGACATCTGGAAAAACAACCCTGAAAAAGTGTTTGGTGTAAGTAAAAAATGGGCTGATGCCAATCCTAAAACATTAGTAGCTGTAACGAAAGCACTAATCAGAGCAGGAAAATGGTTGGATGAAAACGACGGAGCTAACAGAAAAGAAGCAGTTGAAATACTTTCTAAATCTGAATATGTTGGCGCTGATTTCGATGTGATTGCCAACTCAATGACAGGAACATTTGAATTTGAAAAAGGTGATAAAAGAGCCATGCCTGATTTCAATGTATTCTTCAGGTATCACGCTACTTACCCATACTACAGCGATTGTATCTGGTTCTTAACACAGATGAGAAGATGGGGACAGATCACTGAAACTAAACCAGCTGAATGGTATGCAGAAACTGCAAAGAAAATTTATCTGCCAGAAGTATGGTTAGAAGCAGCAAATAAACTTGTAGAAGAAGGTCATTTAGCTCCGGAAGACATTCCTGAAACAGATGGTTACAAACCAGCTACCGGTGACTTTATTGACGGAGTAGTTTACGATGCAAAAGATCCCATAGGGTATATTAATAGTTTTGATGTCGGATTGAAAGATCCGGTACAATAATAAGTTGGACAACGGTGGGGAGCCATTTCCCCACCATTTTTAAAGACAATAATCCTGACTAAAAAAACAACATAATATGAAAGCGATAGCCATTAAGTTTTTTAGTGCAACTGGAATGAAATGGGGAATCCCATTTGTAAAACTCGTTTCCGGTGAAGAAGTATTAGAACAATTAAAAGAAATTTGGGGATCGATAGGTGTTCCTCTTATAGCCATCATCACCTTTTTAGTAGCATGGCATTTTGGTGCTAAGCAAATTCAAACTAGTTTAGGTCAAGTACCCGGACCGGTAATGGTTTGGGAGCAAACGAAGGCCCTTTGGGTAGAACACGTAGAAGAAAGAGCAAAGGCTGATGCTTTCTTCGCAAGACAAGATGCAAGAAATGACGCTATCCTGGCTAAAAACCCAAATGCCAATATCAGAACCGTTGATTTTACTGGTAAACCTACCTACCTGGATCAAATCTTTACCAGCTTGAAAACGGTATTTATGGGCTTCTTGATTGCAACCATCATTGCCCTGCCAATTGGGATCATTTGTGGGCTGAGTAAAAAATTCATGCAGGCATTTAATCCACTAATCCAGGTATTTAAACCTGTCTCTCCCTTAGCTTGGCTACCTATTGTTACGATGATCGTAAGTGCGGTTTATGTAACCAATGACGGTTTTTTAGAGAAGTCATTTATCATTTCAGCGATTACCGTTTCCCTTTGTTCGCTATGGGCTACATTGATTAACACTGCCTTAGGTGTATCATCAGTCAATGAAGATTATATAAATGTTGCGAAAGTATTACAGCTTTCTCCAGCAAAAAAGACATTCAAAATAGTGCTTCCTGCTACACTACCACTAATTTTCACTGGTTTGAGAATTTCATTAGGTGTAGGCTGGATGGTATTGATTGCAGCAGAGATGCTTGCGCAGAATCCCGGACTAGGAAAATTCGTTTGGGATGAATTCCAAAATGGAAGTAGCCAATCACTTGCCAGGATCATGGTAGCTGTATTTACAGTAGGTATCATCGGATTCTTTCTTGACAGGATCATGGTTGAGCTGCAGAAGCTAGTGAGCTTTGATAAAAATGTAGTAGCATAATTATTCATCAACTTTATCAACAGATCAATGGCTTTATTAGAATTAAAAAATGTATCAAAAGGATTTGGCGAAGGTAAAAACCGATCCGAGGTACTTAAAGATATAAACCTGACCATAGAGGAAGGTGAATTTGTTGCCATCGTAGGATTTACCGGTAGCGGTAAAACCACCCTTGTGAAGATGATGGCAGGTCTCATGTTTCCGGATCAGGGAGAAGTCTTATTTGAAGGCAAACCCATTACCGGTCCCAGCCATGAACGAGGAGTAGTTTTTCAAAATTATTCGTTGCTACCATGGTTTACAGTGTACCAGAATGTAGCGCTCGCAGTGAATGAAAGATATCCTGATTGGGATAAAAAGAAGAAAGATGAGCATACAAAGAAATACATTAAAATGGTGAACCTGCTGCCAGCAATGGCCAAAAGACCTGCCGAGCTTTCGGGAGGAATGCGCCAGCGTGTGTCTGTGGCAAGAGCTTTAGCTATGGATCCTGAGGTGCTATTGATGGATGAACCATTAAGTGCGTTGGATGCACTGACCAGGGGGACTCTCCAGGAAGAAATTGTAAACATCTGGAGCCAGGACCAAAAAACATGTTTGATGATTACCAATGATGTAGATGAAGGTATTATTATGGCCGACAGGATCATTCCACTGAAACCGGGTCCAAAAGCTACACTCGGCCCTGAATTTAAAGTTGATTTTCCAAGACC
>JBNLGO010000080.1:0-17237 GCA_050306095.1 Cyclobacteriaceae bacterium | reverse complement strand
GGCAGTGCCTAGTGGCATGGGCCGACCAAAGGCCTAGCCATAGGCCTGGCAAGCTGGGCTTGGCCCAGGGAGCCCCTGTAGCATTGGGTCATACCGAGGCCCAAATGAATAGTGGAATTTCCAATTTTACATTGGAGCAGTACTTATCATTTTTTCAGTGTTGATCTATCCGGTTTTGAATAAATATTCTAAACGAGAAGGATTAGAAGTAGATAACCTTAGATGATTAAAATTGACCAGACCAAATAGAGTAATTGTCTGGCAAAAAATCGGTTTTTATTTCCTTATCGAAAATTCCAAAGACAGTAGAGCCCGAGCCTGACATGGAGGCGAATAGAGCTCCTTTTTCATAAAGTAATTCTTTTAATTGAGCCACTTTCGGAAACTTGGAAAATACCCCATTTTCAAAATCATTGAAGACAAAATTTTTCCATTCGTTAATTGGAGTATTAATCAGCACCTCTTCTAGTCTATGTTGTGGTTTTTTTGGTTGTACTCCGGAGTAGGCCGTTTTAGTGTCAATATGCAAATCGGGATAAACTAATACAATGTATTTACCTGTCAATTCCAGATTGATTTCTTGAAGCACATCACCTTTTTCAAAGGCAATTGAGGGAACATTATCAATAAAAAAAGCACAATCACTGCCTAATAATGACGCATATACTTTTAATATTTCATCTTCAAAAATAAGATTATATTTTTCTGATAATGCCTTAATCACAAACGCAGCATCTGAAGACCCACCTCCCAGGCCAGCACCAATAGGGATGTTTTTATGAAGATGGATGGATACAGGAGGTAAATTATAATCCTTCCTTAATATTTCATATGCTTGTAAAGAAAGGTTCGTTTTAGGGTTTCCAGGTATGTCAAGACCTGAGGAAGAAAATGTGGTCTTTTTCGCTTCAACAATTTCAATTATATCGCACCATTGTACCGGCACAAAACATGTCTCAATATTGTGAAATCCATCTTTTCGTTTTTCAACAATATTTAAACCTATGTTAATTTTGGCGTTGGGGAATATGACCATAAAAAGGAGATTGCCTTAAAAGTCAATCAATTGCTTGTCGCGATAATCGGACAAATAAATTTGAATCCGGTAATTCGAATACCTATTGGCTTTTAAGACAACCTTATTTATAATTATTGTTTTAATCTTTCCACTAATGCATCGGTGATTCCCGAGTTAGAAAAACCACCATCATGCATAAGGTTTTGCATCGTGACCATTCTAGTCAGATCTGAAAACATTACAGCAATATAGTTAGCACAATCTTCAGCAGAAGCATTACCAAGCGGTGACATTTTTTCAGCATAATCTAAAAACACATCGAACCCACCTACACCACTACCAGCTGTTGTTACTGTTGGTGATTGTGAAATGGTATTTACACGTACATTTTTAGTTTTGGCAAAACGGGATCCATAACTCCGGGCGATTGACTCAAGTACTGCTTTTGCTTGTGCCATATCAGAATAGTCAGGGAATGTACGCTGTGCTGCGATATATGAAAGTGCAAGGATTGATCCCCATTCATTCATAGCATCCAGTTTTTCCGCTACTTGCATCACTTTGTGAAATGAAAGGGCTGAAATGTCCAGTGTTTTAAGGAACCAATCATAATTCAAATCACCATAATCCTTTCCCTTTCTAACATTTGGGCTCATTCCTATTGAATGCAAAACAAAATCTATTTTACCACCCAATTTTTCTACAGATTGAGAGAAAAGATTTTCCAGATCTTCTAAGGAAGTCGCATCAGCAGGAATTACCTCAGCGCCACACTTTTCAGCCAATTTATTGATTTCACCCATGCGTAATGCGATCGGTGCATTGGTCAATACAAACTGGCCACCTTCTTCATGAACTTTCTCTGCGGTTTTCCATGCGATAGATTGCTCATTTAAAGCGCCGAATATGATGCCTCTTTTTCCTTTTAATAAGTTATAAGCCATTCGATTTATTTTTTTTGCGGCTACAAAAATAGAAATTTATTGAAATGGTAATTTGATTCTTGCAAAGAATTAAGTTTTATAACAAAATAAAACCTTTGAAAGTTTAAAAAACTGGCTTAAATGTAAATTTCACCTACTAAATATAAAGCGGCTTCTCCGGCCATTTTTACTCTATTTCCTTTCAATTCGCAACTCAGCTCCCCACCACGATTTGAAATCTGTCGAGCTGTAAGTTTCAATTTATTTAATTTTTCTGCCCAGAATGGAATAAGCTCAGTATGTGCTGAGCCCGTTACAGGGTCTTCATTGATACCAAGATCAGGAGCAAACATCCTTGACACAAAATCAACCTGATCTCCTGGTGCTGTAACTATAGTGCCATGATCACAAATGCCTTTTAGTTTTCCAAAGTCAGGTTTAAGATTTCGAACTTGCGTTTCATTTTCAAAAAGTGCAATAGTAAAACCATTTTTAAAATAGGAGATAGGTTGATCACCAAGTGCTTCTGCAAGTTTATCAGGTTCATCAATCTTTGTTGGTTTGTTGGATGGAAAATCCATTTCCAGCAGGTCTCCTTTTTTATCGACCACCAGCTCACCAAATTTATATTTGAAAGAGATAGATGGTTTCTTATAATCTAAAATATTGAAAATCACATAGGCAGAAGCTAGGGTAGCATGCCCGCAAAGATCGATTTCAGTAGTGGGTGTAAACCATTTTATTTTATAGGAATTCCCTTCTTTCACAAAAAAAGCAGTTTCTGACAGGTTGTTTTCAGCGGCAATTTTTTGCATTAGCTCATCGCTGATCCAGGAATCTAAAGGACAAATGGCAGCAGGATTTCCAGAAAACACATTTTTGGTAAATGCGTCAACTTGATAAATTGTTAGTTTCATTCTTATAATTAGGTTTGATAAAATGCAGTAAAACGAGTCTCAATTTGAATAGTTTTGTGTTATAAAGGATTAAATTGAAGAATATATCCTTCTTGAGACCGACCTTCATTGGATATATAAAGTGTTCCTTTTGAATCAAAACAAATCCCTTCTGGTTGAGAGAAAATTTTCCTTTTTAAAGGTATGGCAGCGGTAATGTTATGTTGCTTATCTATTACAATCAGCAACCTTCCAACAGAAGAAATGATGGCCACCTCATTTGTGATTGGGTTGACAGTTATTGCCGATGGTTTAAAAGGTAAATGTTTTTTCGGATCTAAATCAAATCTCTTAAGGGCTTTTTTTAATTGTTGGTTTGAGAATTCAATAGTAGGTGAGGATATAAATTTTTTCTTAGCAAGGTTAACAGTATGCACTGATTGACCTAAAGATTCGTGATTTTTAGTAGAGCTATTTCCTTTACAAGCGATGAGGAGTCTATCTTTTTGAGGGTAATAACATAATCCTTCGGTATCGTTTTTAGAAGAAAGTTTAGTTTCAAGTATCTGTGTTTCTCCTATTTCATTTTCACTAATCGAGAAATAGTATATTTCACCATTACTCTTTAATATATATGCAGTATCCCGTACTATCTCAATTCCTTCGAAATCACCTTTTTTTCCAAATTTTTCTTGATAAGATATTTGTTGATTCTTAGTGTCATAAATAAATATAATCCCATCTTCATCTTGTACACAGGCAAGTTTATTTGGTTTAAAATAAGATAGCCCTGATATTTCTACTAATTTTTCAGGAAGAACATATTTCATATTTGGGTTATAAAGGTCATACTGGTTATTCCCCATTTCAAGAAGATACTTGTCGGGTTCATACTTTATAGGTATAAAAGATAATTGCCAATAAATTAAAGAAGTAAGAAGACCAATTAACAGCATAATTAAGGTGATTGTTTTGATAGATCGTATGTTCACCATTTTTGTTTAATAAAAAGTGAGATTTAATGTCAATTTAAAAGAATAAGCCTGATAAAACTCAAGAATTAAAAAGAGTAATTATCTTTGTGCATTAGAGTATATACATTTTTTTAAATTACTACATCAATTGATAGAATAGGTGATTCATTTTCAAACATAATTGATTCACAACCGTTTTTCATGATTGAAAATGATTTGAACAGATAGTTTACATTTTTAAGGAAGGATTTGATTAATGTCATTTACTACACCAATATTAAAGAAGGCTGAAGTATTTGTCAGGGAATTCATGAATAAGAATTTTTCTGATAAAATATGCTACCACAATATTGATCATACTTTAGAGGTAGTAAATGCCGCAGAGAAAATAGGTAAAAAATGTCATCTTTCTGATCAGGATCTGGAAATAGTCATACTTGCTGCATGGTTTCATGATACAGGATATTATAAAGGTAATGTGAATCACGAAATTGAAAGTTCAAACATAGCCCGCGAATTTTTAAGCAATATTCAAGCAGATGAGGGAATAATTGAAAAAGTTGAATGTTGCATAAAAGCCACAAAAATCCCCCAAAATCCCAAAAACATTATTGAGAAAGTAATCTGTGACGCAGATCTTTACCACCTGTCCTCCAATAAATTTTTTAGTAAATCTGAATTGTTGAGAAAAGAATTGGTAGCTCATCATTGTCATATTAGTCCAAAAAGCTGGATGGCTAAGAGTTGTATGTTTGTAAGCCAACACAATTATTTTACAGAATTTGCTAAGAAAATTCTTAAGCCAAAGAAACAAGCCAATCTACGTAAGCTCGAAATGAAAATGTCGAGGAAGTCTAATTAAGTTATTACCCCCTCCCTTTATTATTTCTCTTTTTGTTTGTCTAAATATTCATGTAAAGATTTCATTTATATAAAAAAATTAACTTTTCTTGGTTACTCTGTACATGAAATACTTATAAATAACAGAAATCTGACTAGGTGTATTATATAACATTTTTGATATTTAATTGAAATTTTCGAACAATATAGTTTATCTTTGCATAGAATTTTCATTTTTAGCGGATTCAAAAATGGATAAAAAAAGAAATTTAGGTACACATATAAGATGAAGGTTTAAAAAATAAGGGGAAGATGAATTTCTACAACATGACATCAATTATTAAGAAATCACTTTTTTTACTTTCATTGGCCATGGTTTTTGGGGTCAATGCTTATAGCCAATGTGATTCAGTAAATACTGAACTCAGCGATAAATTTAATTTTTTGGGAGATTGGCAAAGTAACGGCTATCCGAATTATCTGGAGGAGGAAAATGACACCATTTCCGAAGACATATTCAATTTTATTAACACGGCACTTCCTGAAACAATGAATATTGTGAATTCAGGATATTTTCAAGATGATTTAAAATCTAATACTGAACTAATCGATTCAACTACTCTTTACCTTACCTTTATCCAGGAAGGGGCTGATTGGAAAAATGTCCTCGGTTTTTATTCATATGATCTAGATAATCCTCCACAATCATATTCCGATATAGATAGTTTTACAGTTGTATTTCCATTTGTTGATCAAAACAATTTATTTGATGGAGGTGAGAAAGTGAACATTGGATGGTATCCTGCCAATACAGGTATCGGATATTTTTTGATGCCAAAAGGATGGACAGGGGACACCATTTGTTTAGGTAAAAGAATTGTTTTCACAGATAAAGAGCTGAACACATTTACCTCTGAGAAATATAGACAACATACGGTATTATTAAACTATGAAGAAGGTAGAAGATTGTTGCTCGGTATAGAAGATCAACCACGACCTTCCGGAGATCAGGATTTTAATGATGCTGTATTCTTCATTTCAGCGAGTAATCCTGATGCCATTGATACAACCGACATGCCTAAAGTACCAATCGCGATAATTAGTGGTGATACAGTACTATGCGATGATACAGATGTTACTACCATTGATATAGATCTAAAAGGGACACCTCCTTTTAATATTGTATATAATAATGGTATAGAAGATATTGCTGTGAATAATATTAATGAATATTCATATTCCTTTGAAACGAGTGTTAAAGGCGTGTTCACCCTTGTGTCTTTCGAGGATGCAGATGGAGTTGGAATTGCTAAAGGTGAAGCGAATGTTGTCTTGAATTCGTTAGATGCAGGATTTGTTAAAAATCCGGTTGTCATTTGTGAAGATGAAACAGAGATAGGAGTAGAGGTTTATTTTGAAGGGTACGAACCATTTTCTTTAACCTATGTTTTAAATGGTGAAGAAATTACAATTGAGGACATATCAGAAAGCAAAATCGCGATTAATGTAGAGGCTGGTAGCACATTGGTTTTAACTGAAGTAAGTGATCTCTATTGTACTGAAGAGCTTTCTGAAGAATTAGAGTTAATACAAGAAGAAAACCCAACAGCATCTTTAGAAGTTTTGGATGTCACAGCTTGCGAAGGTGAAGTTATCAATGTTGGAGTAAGTTTAAAAGGAAGTTTCCCTTTAACTTTTACTTATGATATCAATGGAGTGGAGAAATCTGTTCAGGTAGAAAGTTCAGAATATTTTATCCCAGTTACTGAAGATGCAATTATCAGTGCCGTTGCAGTATCAAGTGCGTCATGCTCAGGAAGCGTAGAAGGTACGGCAACTATTGATTTTAATAACAAACCAACTGCAGAGTTAGACAAGCCAGAAGTTCAATGTGGAACTGACCAAGAGGTAGATATCACCTTAACTTTTTCAGGAGCAGGACCATTTAGTTATTCCTACTCTTTAGCAGGCCAGGAGTTTGAAGAAACTACTAATGGTTCGAAAATCATTTCAGTAGGAATTGACGAAACATTTCAATTATTATCCTTTGAAGATGAATTGTGTTCTGGAAATGTAATTGATTCTATTCATACCTTTAAAAATTACGCGACACCTACTGCAGAAATAATTACTAATCAGGTAAAATCATGTGAAAATACAGAAGCTGAAATATTAATTGAATTGTCAGGCATGCCACCATTTGAATTTGTAATTACAAATGGAGAAGTGTCAGAAACGGTTACTACCAGTCAATTTAATTACACATATTCCACTGATCAATCTGGAGTTTTTGAAATAATTTCCATAGAAAACGAAAATTGTGTGGGAACTTCTTCAGGAACTGCTGAAGTCTCACATGGTACTGCACCTACAGTTTCAGCTCAAATTCCGGAAGTTAATTGTGATGCCGCATCTTCAGCAATTGTGACTTTGGTATTTGAAGGTGTTGGTCCATTTAATTATGCATATGAATTATCAGGAACAACAATTTCCGAATCTTCTGATAATACTACAGTCGAAATAGAAGTTGGCCTGGGTGAGAGTTTTGAGTTATTGAGTTTTTCAGATACCAATTGTAATGGAGATGTAGTAGATGATGAGTATTTATTTTACAATTATGAACCAACTACAGCTTCTATAGAATCAGGAGATCTTTATTTATGTGAACCAACTGATGAAGCGTCAATTGAGATCTTGTTAAGTGGCACTTTTCCTCTGACATTTGTTATATCAAATGGAACCACAACCGAAGTAATTACTACAAGCAACAATAATTACACATATAATACTTCTGAACCGGGAACCTATGAAATTTTATCTGTGACAAATGGTGTTTGCGATGGTGTACCAACTGGTTCATCATCAGTAATATTATATGATGAAAAACCATCTGTGGATTTTTATGCTTCATCTAACCTAATATGTGAAGGTGGTACAAGCTCTATTATATTCGAATTTTCAGGAGAAGCCCCATGGTCTTTTACTTTAATAAATGGGAATGAAATGACTGATTACAATACTTCTGAAAGTGTTTTTGAAGTAGAAGTTTCAGGAGCAGGTATTTTTCAAATAGAAAATTTCACAGATGCACATTGTTCTACAGAAGTTATTGAAAGTGTTGAAATAGGTTATTATGACAAACCATCTGCTGTTATCAGTGGTGGAGGTTCTTACTGCGGTGAAGAAACAGTAGAAGTATCAATTTCTCTTTCTGGACAGGCTCCATTCGAAGTAGTTTATACGGATGGTGAAGAAAATATTTCTGTTTCTGTAAATGATAACACCTACGTGTTTGAAACATCTGTTTCAGGCACCTATTCTTTAGTTTCAGTTAATGATGCACATTGTACTGGTGAAACTTCAGGCGAGGCGGTAGTTTCTAATATGACTGATGAATTTGAAGCGGAAGTCACAGGGCCGGAAAGTATTTGTCAGGAAGAAAATATATCAATTGTATTAACTACTGATCAAGATTTTAATAGCATAAGTTGGACGACTACAGGAACAGGACAAATTAATAACAATGGAACTGCTTCCATTGAATATATACCTGGTGAAGGTGAAGTTGGAAAAGTGGACTTTGAGGCGATTGTCACTACAGACTGTGGTGAGATAGTATTTCCATATTCAGTAGTGATTATTGAAACTCCTAATGCTAATTTCATTATAAGCCCTGAAGATCTGTTTTCCGAATCAGAAATAGTTTTTGAAGTGGAAGAAAGTGGAGAAGGAACTTATTTCTGGGAATTTGGTGATGGAAATTCAGCAACGGGTGATCAGACAATTCATGTATATACGCAAGGTGGGGAATATGAAGTAACTTTGTCAATTGACAATCAAGGTTGTAAAAGCAGTTTAAGCCAAGGCATTATTGTAAAATCTTTGAATGAATTATATGTTCCAAATGTGTTTAATCCTAACGCAATCAACGCTGAAAACCGTGTAGTTAAAGTATATGGAACAAACATTAGTGAAGAAGGGTTTAGCTTTAAAATTGTGAATAGATGGGGTAATACCATGTATCAAACAACCAGTTTTAATGAGGCTAATTCAGTGGGATGGGATGGTAGAGAACACCATATCAAGGAAGACCAATCATTATCAACTTTTACGTGGGTGCTTTCCGGACATTTTAATGACGGAGAATTGTTTGAACGCACTGGCACTGTTACGATTTTACAATAATCAAAATGAATATTAAACGAACTGTTTTTGCACTTTTCGTAATCCTTTTAGTAAATAGTAAAGTTCAGGCACAGGATCCTGTGTTTTCTCAATTTTACAATTCCCCACTATATTTAAACCCTGCATTATTGGGTGATTACGAAGACTTTTTTATCAATTTTAGCCACCGATCTCAATACCGTAGTTTAGTGTTTCCATACACTACGAGTAAAGTATCTGCAATGGCTCCTTTCTTTAAAGACAAGCACAGAAGGCCTGAAGGTCATATAGGTGGTGCGGGATTATCCTTATACACTGACCAGGCAGGAGAGGGGAAAAACTTTAAATCAACTGGGGCAAATGCAAGTTTTGCTTATAACGTTCAATTAGCAACGGAAAACACAAACCGTCTAACATTTGCACTTCAGACAGGTATTATTAACAGAAGAATTAATACTGAAGTGTTGGAATGGGGGGAACAATACAGCGATCTCATTGGTTTTGATCCTAACATAACTCCGGCAGATGTTGATCTTATCAATAATTCTACTGTTTTAGATATTTCAGCTGGTGTTTTCTGGCGATATTACTCTGCATTGGATTCAAGAAAAATAAGATCAATTTATGCGGGATTTTCTACAGGGCATTTAAATCACCCGGATCAAACAGTTTTAGAAGGGCAAAAAGATAATCTTCCTTTGGCACATAAGCTTCATGGAGGAATTGTCATTGCATTTACAGAAAAATTCACCCTTTCAGGGAATTTTTTATCTCAAATACAGGATAAAGAAAACCAGACTAATTTTGGAGCATTTGCCGGATATAAATTACCCGTTCAATCATCAGGAGTACTTACTAATATGGTGACAAGAGTGGGGACTTGGTACCGATGGAGAGATTCTTTTATTGCAAGTGTAGAATTTTTAACCGATAATTTGCAATTTGGTTTTAGTTATGACTGGAATGTCACATCATTGAAATACAATAACCGAGGAACAGGCGCTTATGAATTCACGCTTGGATACAAGTTTTTCCAACCTGCTCCTCCAAAAATACTATACTAACTAACCAACCTATTGAAATGAAAAAATATTTGTTATATATCTTTCTGTTGATTACAGCGACAGTTAATGCCCAAAATGTGCAATGGGCGGCTAAAGTCGTTAAGTATTCATCTCAATTTGAATCTAAGCAGTTTTCTGCTGAACAGGTATTAAACAAACCGAACGTATTACCAAATTTAGGACTAAGCCCAAATGCCTGGTCGCCTGACAAAAAAGGCAAGAAGGAATTTTTGGAGGTGGAATATCAACGCTCTTCGAAAATCCAGCAAATAGCAATTGCGGAAACACATAACCCTGGTACTCTTTCAAAAATATATGCTTTTGATGATCAGGGAAGCAAGCACCTATTGACTGAATTAACTCCAAGAAGCATCCCGATTGAAGGAAGGCTTTTTAGATTATTTATTGACGAAACTGCTTACAAAGTAAAGGCTTTAAGACTGGAATTCGATTGTTCTGTTACAAAAGACTTCATAGGAATTGATGCGATTGCTATTTCTGACTCCAGGGATCCCATTACGGTGGATATAAATATCACTGATGAAATAAACAATGACTACATCCCTGTCGCGCTTGATTCCAATGTTAATACCATATACAATGAACTAAAACCCATCATTTCACCAGACGGTAGCAAATTGTTTTTTAGCCGCCAGAATCATCCGGAAAATACCGGCGGAGAAAGTGATGATGAGGATGTATGGATGTCGCAAAGGGATACCACTACCGGCGAATGGACAAAAGCTGTCAACGTAGGCCAACCTGTCAATAATCGGGGACCTAATTTTATCAACTCTGTCACTGCGGATGGTAACACGATGATCCTCTTACTGGGAAATGCTTATTATAGCAAAAACAGGATGACCCAAGGTGTGTCCATGACCACGAGGGATGAAGATGGTGAGTGGGCAAAACCAATCAACCTTCATATCAAAAACGATTATAATCGCTCCGATAAAGCGAATTATTTTATGACAAATGATAAAGAGGCTATTGTAATGGCGGTGAATAGAGAGGATACACATGGTGACCGTGATCTGTATGTCAGCTTCAAGAACACTGACGGAACGTGGTCAGAGCCTTTAAATCTAGGAGGAATCGTCAATTCTGCAGATGAGGAGGGGTCTCCGTTTTTAGCTTCTGATAATAAGACCCTGTTTTTTTCCTCTAAGGGCTTTAGTGGCTTTGGAGGATTTGATATTTATTTGACCAGAAGACTGGATGACACATGGCAAAACTGGTCGGAACCGGAAAACCTCGGTGCGGCATTTAATTCGCGCGAAGATGATGTGTTTTTCAATTTTACAGAAAATGATGAATATGCCTATTTCACCAGGGGGACTAAAGAAAACACTGATATCTACAAGGTGAAGCTTCCATACTATCAAAAGCCGCAAATGCTGGCTTCATTGATGAATGACGACTTTAGAAACCCAAATATTATTGTAGCTGTCTATGGCAAAATATTTGACTCCAAAACGAATGAGCCAGTTAATGGCAACCTGGAATTTGTCCGGAAGTCGGAAGTTCCTATGGTTGAATTGGCAGGATCTGACTCGGTGAATGGATACAGGTTGATTTTAAAAGAGGGATTTGTATATGATGTTAAAGCCAAGGCGAAAGGATATTATCCGGCATCAGATACTGTTAGTTTAGTAGGAATAGTAGTTAGTACAGAAATAGAGAAGAATTTCTATCTCGATCCAATTCAGAAGAACATACCCATTGTTCTTGAAAATGTGAATTTTGACTTCGATAAATCCAACATAAGGGCTGATGCCGCACCTATCCTGGATAAGCTGGTCGAAATAATGTTTGATAACCCGGAATTCAATATTTCAATTGAGGGGCATACCTGCTCTATGGGACCGGAAGCCTATAATCAGGGGCTTTCTGAACGAAGGGCTAAATCAGTGGTGGACTATATTATGAAAAAAGGGGTACAACCAGAGCGCTTAAGCTATATTGGATATGGTGAGTTGCGCCCTGCATTTACCAATGAAACCCGCGAAGGCAGGGAAAAGAATAGAAGAGTGGAGTTTAGGATTCAAGACCAGGAGAGTTTAGGAGATGATATTTCCACTACTTCAAATATGAGATAGACCTATAGTTCTACAATGATCCCGATTGTAGGTAGTACTGTACCACTGACATTTTCGATAAATTTTGGAATGTAATACTCATTGTTTACCGGATTGGTAAGTGGAGCACCGTTACCGTCCTTTTCTACATCGATGAAGTCAGGTAATTGCAATTGTTGGTTGTAAATGTTTTGAATATCGAGATAGATATCCAGGCTCCATTTTTTGAAAAAGTATTTTTTGTCAATGCGTACATCCAATTGGTGGTAAGAAGAAGTTCGTCGGCTATTAAGTTGGTCATAGTCTTCTACCGCATAGCCTCTCACATCCCAATTTTCCTTTCTAACAGTTTCCTGAACATCATAAGGAGTAAATGGAGAATTTCCGGTAAAAAGCCAGCGCAATCCCAACTCCCAGTTTTTCTTAAACTTTCTACCACCTGTCATGCTAACCAAATGCCGGTTGTCCCAGGAGGAAGGGATGTAGCTACCGTATTTGTCCTGGAATTCACTAACTACAAAGGTGTAAGAAGCTAATCCATAAAAGCCTTTAAATAATTTTTGCTGAGCCAACAGTTCAATTCCATAGCTCCTGCCTTGCGAGATTGGAGAAACCGGGGCATTGCCAATTACTCCAAAATCCGCTCCTAAATTGGCCAGTGAAATGGAGTCCTCGATGAGAAAAGGGTAGTCATTGTATTTTTTGTAGAAGCCCTCAATTGTGATGCGTGAGTTGTTGTTTAACAAAAACTCCAGGCCTGCTACCAACTGCTTGTTTTGGATATATTTAATGCCATTTAGTCTATTCTCCAGTCCATCTGTTTCAGTATTTCGATAGCCTAACACGGTGTACGCCGGTAGCTGATAATAAATCCCTGTATTGAAATTAAAAGATATATTAGGGGTGAAATGATATGACAGGGAGAATCGTGGAGAGAACTGTTCCAGCAGATTATTCATTTTCGAAGAATAATCGGTTGCATCAAATCTGGCCCCGAGTGATAGTGCCAGCTTGTTGGTAAAGAAAGGTCGGCTTATTTGCCCAAATAAGCCCCATTTATTCAAATTTAGAGTAGAATTAAAATCTCGTACGATTAACCCTGACTGAGTAACAACTTTACTAAAGTCATCAATCGTATACCTGGCAAATTCATAGTTAAATCCAAAATTGAGTTTGAGACCAGAGTACGCATACACATAATCCTCTGCCCTGAACTTATTTTCTATCTCATTTGACTGGTAGTTTGTAATTAAATTTTTCTCAGAGGAGTCATCATTTTTGAAGTATTTTGTCGCCGTATTGTTCAGCATATTTCGGCTGGCTACAATAGTATAATGGCCGTTTTTGTGGAAATGTTCATATTTTAGACCTACCGCATAATTCCATTGTTCACTTATAGGTAACGCATTTAACAAATACTCTGCTGACTCTTTTTCTTCTGTCGTCGTTGCGTTGAGCGGAGCATCAAGATTTAATTTAAAATTGTCAATTGCACCCAACCCGAGAACGGTCAACAGGTTTTTATCATTAAAGCGGTGTTTGATTTTTCCTTGGAAATCATTGTAAGTCGGAAGAAAAGGAAGGTTTAATATTTCAAATAAGAATTGCAGATAAGATCGTCTGGCAGAGACAATGAATGTGGTCTTTTCGGTGATCGGCCCTTCAAGAGTGACGCCCAGATCACTTGCTCCGACAATTGCATTAAAAGTCAAACGGTCACTTCTGCCTTCTTTTTGAGAAAATTCAAATACCGAACTCAACGTGTTTCCTCGGTTTGCCGGGAATGCACCTGAATAGAAATCGACTTCATTGATGAAATCAACGTTAATAAGTCCCACCGGCCCTCCCGATGATCCTTGCGTTTGAAAATGATTTATTACTGGGACTTCAATGCCATCCAGATAATACCTGTTCTCGCTAGGCGCACCACCCCTGATAATGATGTCATTTCTAAATGATGGGGTAGATGCAACACCAGGTAATGACCTTACAACCTTCGATATATCCCTATTGCCACCAGGATTTCTTTTAATTTCGTTCACACCAATTGATCGGACGGACAAGGGGCTTTCTTCACTTTTTTCAAAACCAGAGGCTACTATGACTAACTCTTCCAACTCTTCAGCTTCCTCTTCCAGTTGTATTTCCACAAACGCCACGCGCGCATTAGTAACTTCAATTTCATATAAAGTAAGATTCCTAAACCCGACGTAGGACACCTCCAAATTGTATAATCCTGGTTGAAGATCATTAATTGTAAATTGACCATCGATATCTGAGGTGCTTCCTTTTGATGTTTCTTGTATCAGGATATTAGTAAAGGGAATTGCTTCATTGGTAGCTTTATTGACCACCTTTCCTCTGATTGTGCCTGTTTGAGTGAAAGCAGAACAATATATGGTCATAAAAAACAGAAAAGTCAGCCATTTCATGGTTCAAAAAATATCACGGCGCGTTATTTTTTTTTGACGGAGTACTTCTTTGGAGCCCACAAAAAGCCAAATGCTTCACCATCTTCTTTTGTGTGTTTTTTGTGGTGGACATAGTGGGCGTTCATAATCCTTTTCATGTAGCCACTTTTGGGATTGAATTTAATCTTGATCCTTCGGTGGACAATAATATCGTGAAATATACTATAAAAAATCCCATAGGTCAGAATTCCTATTCCAACATACAAGGCAAGGTGGTAATTTGCATAGTAGGAGCCAATGTAAATCAGCGCGATGGATGGGATGCTGAAGACCAATGCAAAAAGGTCATTCCTTTCGAAGGTATGGTCATGGATCCTATGGTGTGACCGGTGCCAGACCCATAAAATACCATGCATAATATATTTGTGGGTAAACCAGGCTACGAATTCCATAAAAAGGAAGGTTGCTATGACGATTAATATTCTTACTACGACTTCCATTGCTGTTTTTAGTAGGTCAATAATCGATTTCTTATTTCCTCCATTAACCACATGGGCGTCGACGTGGCGCCGCATACGCCCACCTTTTCGTTTGTTCCAAACCAGTTTACGTCAAGTTGGTCAACTCCCGAAACAAAGACGGTTTCTGGGTTTTCTTTCTTGCAAACGTCAAAGAGCACCTTTCCATTGGACGATTTTGTTCCTGCCACAAAAACTACCTTATCAAATTTTCTTGCAAATCTTCTCAATTCTGCGTCTCTGTTTGATACCTGTCGGCAAATAGTATCGTTTGATGATACGTCAATACCCCTTTCCTTTATCGTATTGGCAATGTGCTGAAATGTGTCGACACTTTTTGTGGTCTGGCTGTACAAAGTTAGACTTTCCGGCAAAGAGGAAAGGTCCAGCTCTTCAAGGTGTTGAAAGACTACCGCGTTATTGTTGGTTTGTCCCAGTAGTCCCAACACTTCTGCATGGCCGTGCTTGCCATAAATGAAAATCTTTTCTTTTTTCTCGTATGATTTTCTAATGCGGTTCTGGAGCTTCAATACTACCGGACAGGAGGCATCAATTAATGTGAGATTGTTATCTAGGGCTATTTGGTAGGTGGCAGGGGGCTCACCATGCGCACGAATTAAAACCTTTTCGTTTTTTAATTCTTTGAATTGCTTGTAATCGATGATTCTCAAGCCAATTGCCTCAAGCCTTTTTACCTCCTCATCATTGTGTACTATATCTCCCAGGCAATATAGATACCCCTGCTCGTGAAGTATTTCCTCGGCCATTTCGATAGTGTAGACTACTCCGAAGCAAAAGCCGGAATTCTGATCTATTTCTACCTGGAGATGTAGCATAATTTGATAACTTAAAAGATACCTGGTTTGTTTAAATAATTTTCAAGTGATATTTTATCCAGGAAAGTAATAGAAGGTACATCTTCACATTATCCGGAATTCTAATTCTCATTTTTTTGATTTGTGAAACCGGAGATAATTTGATCCTTTGGAACAATTTCAAATAATATATATATGCCAGGTATACCCCCAGCTTGGCGCCTTTTGGCAATTTCATAATGCCAGTGATGGCGTGATCAAAATCGCTCTGGATATCACGTTCAATTGCCCTCTTTGAATTGGAAGTGAAATTGGCGAAATCAATACCCGGAAAATACACCCTCCCTCTTTCATAGTAGTCACTTTCCATGTCGCGGAGAAAATTCACTTTCTGAAATGCAGATCCCAGGCTTTTTGCCGGTCCTGCCAGGGAGTCAAAAAGCTGTTTGTCGCCTTCGCAGAAAACCTTCAGACACATTAGGCCTACCACTTCTGCTGATCCGTAAATGTATTCCCGGTAAGTGTTGATATCATATTTTCTGTCGGTGAGATCCATCACCATGCTTCTGAGGAACGCATCAATGAGTTCGCGGTCTATCTGGTATTCGTTAACCACCAATTGAAAGCTCTGCAGCACTGGGTTTAGGCTGATCTTTCTTTCAATCGCGTCATACGTATCATGCTTAAATCCTTTCAGCAGATTTTCTCTATCGTGATGGTGGAAGGTATCTACAATTTCATCTGCATAGCGCACAAACCCATATATCGCATAAATGGGCATATGGAATTTTTTAGCCAGGATTTTTATTCCCAGGCTAAATGAGGTGGAATAACTATTGGTAATTATTCTGCTGCTTTTAAATGCGGTTTGGTCGAATAGATTCATGTTTTATCTAAATGTTTTAATGACTTCATTTGCTACTACTTGTCCGGAAATCAGGGAAGGTGGCACCCCGGGCCCCGGTACCGTCAATTGACCTGTATAATATAAATTTTTCAGGTGTTTGTTTTTTATTTTAGGCTTTAGAAACGCCGTTTGCAAAAGCGTATTTGCCAATCCATATGCATTTCCTTTATAAGCATGGTAATCTTTTTTGAAATCATTATGCGCATACGATTTCTTAAAGACCACATGCTCCTTAATGTCTTCACCTGTAAATTTTTCAATCCGTTCAATGATCACATCAAAATACTTCTCCCTTGTTTCGTTGCTGTCTTTGATCCCGGAAGCCACCGGCATGAGCAGAAATAAGTTTTCGCAATCCGGAGGCGCCACGCTGTTGTCTGATTTTGACGGTGCGCAGACATAAAAAAGGGGTTTTTTTGGCCAGGATGGATTGCTATAAATTTCCTGGGAATGTAAGGAGAAGTCTGCATCAAAAAACAAATTATGATGAAGAAGCTTTCTTATTTTTTTATTGACTCCCAGATAAAAAATAAGGGAAGAGGGAGCAAAGGTCTTTTTGTTCCAATATTGCTCTGAATAAACCCTGAATTTTTTGGGCAGTAAATTTTGTTCTACATGATTGTAAT
>JBNLGO010000079.1:0-17280 GCA_050306095.1 Cyclobacteriaceae bacterium | reverse complement strand
AAATAAATCTCCTGTGCATTAATTTCTGTTAATATTGCATGAGCAAATATTATAAACAATAGAATTCTCATCGGATTTAGACAAATAATCATCATTAAATATGAATATATAACAACATTTATTCAACAAATTGTTTGATAATTATAATCCTGATCTTTCATAAAATGAGATAAAACAGCTATTTCAGCTTATACATTAAAAAAAAGTGTGTTATTTGTTTGTATGACAACATAATAAAATCCCCTCGCCTAATCAATTTCTACACTACTATCATTGTCCCAAATTTTCTCACAGACCAACTTAATCTGTTCTACCGTGTTTCTAGGGGTAGATAATGGAGGCAATTCATTAAGATCGAAAAATCCTACTTCACTGGTTTCCATTCCTGCCGCGAGCTTCCCTCCTGTTTCTTCGCAGTGAATAAAAATCTTATATACATAATTAATATCTGGTGGATGGGAATGGCATTTTTTATCTAATACAGCTAAAAGTCGCCCTGCTTTGACCTTCAATCCTGATTCTTCCCACACCTCTTTTTCTGCAATCTCTTTAGGTGTAAACCCTACGTCTGCCCATCCTCCTGGCATTGACCATCTACCATCAATGGTTTCTTTGACCATCAACACCTTATTATCGCGCACCACTACTCCGCGCACATCGACTTTTGGCGTAAGATACCCTTCTTCCATTTTAAACACATTTTCTACTTTCTCATAAGGGATGTCTGTAAAGTCCGCGATGATTCGCTGGCTCATTTTCATCAATTGCTGATATCTTTCTATGTCATATTTATTTTCACAAAAAGTCAAGCCAGCCTGAGCGATGGATTGCAATTCTTGTGATATTTCCAGCCAAGGATAATTCATGATTACAAAATTGTTTTTATTGATTGAATGGAACCGTCTTCTTTTCTTTGTAATAAAAAGATTAATAGCTATTTTTTCCAAATCTATTGACCAAGTGAATTTTTTAGTCAATAAAACTTAGCCTAAAGTAAACCAAGATGATCAAGGAAATAAAAGAAATACCGGAAAAAGCTCAGAAAGTATTAAAGTCAACGCAAAAATTAGTTTTACCAACTGGTGTGCCTTATCTGGGAATGGGTTCTTCTTATTTTGCCACACTGGCACTGTATTACCAGGGAATTGACTTTCGACCGGAAGTATCTTCCACTTATTATAATTATTTAAGTAAAAAGATTAAAAGCAAAATGGCTGTCCTGATTTCCCAATCCGGACGATCAAGTGAAACATTGTGGTGTAGTCGGCTTTTTGATGAATATATTGCCATTACCAACTATGCGAAAAGCGATTTAGGGGGAATGGATGCCGTAAAGAGAATCGTAGAATTAAAGGCGGGCAAAGAATCTTATTCTTCTACAAAAACCTATATCAATACATTAATATCATTGTACAATGGTCATAAAATTGACCCAAGCCCTGCGGTTGATAAGTTAATGACGAAAATGAAGGAATATGAGGCCTGGGGAAAAGAAGCTGCCGAACGATTATTCAAAATCATTGTACAAGGCACTTATAAAGGTTTTTATATTATTGGGAATGGACCTAATGTAGCCACCGCTTATAAAGGTGCCCTTACTATGACAGAAATGACGAAGTATCCTACATTAGGAATGTCTGTTTCTTCCTACGATCACGGTCCTAAAGAATCAGCCAAAGGTACGGCTATTATTGTGATTAAATCAGACGGGCCTTCCTATCGAAGAACCAGTCAGCTGTTCAAATTGGTTGCCAATGCTGGTGCTGAGGTAATCTATCTGGAGGATGATAGTGTACCGGAATACCTTTCTCCTATCACTTCCATTGTTCCGTTATTTTTTATGACACACTATCTGGCAGAAAGTCTGCATGTAGAAAAAGCCTTTGAAGTAGGTGAAAAAGTTACCGAAGGAACAAAACCACGAAAAAAATAAAAAATATCGAACACAAAAAAGCCCTTTCAAATCGAATTTTGAAAGGGCTTTTTTTATATGAAATTTAAATTTCTAATCCTTTAAGCTAGTGAAATCATAGTCATCCAGAAACTTAGTCGTGAATTTTCCTGACTGAAATTGAGCATCATCCATTAAAGCTAAATGGAATGGAATGGTTGTTTTCACTCCTTCGATGATAAACTCACCCAATGCTCTTTTCATTCTAACCATGCATTCTTCACGCGATTGTGCCGTCACAATTAATTTCGCAATCATGCTATCATAATTCGGCGGGATCACATAACCTGCATAAACATGGCTATCTACCCGAACACCTTGCCCACCAGGAATGTGGAGGGATTGGATTTTACCAGGACAAGGGCGAAAGTCCTTCCCTGGATCTTCAGCATTAATACGGCATTCCATAGAATATAATTGCGGGAAATAGTTTTTACCCGAAATTGGCATTCCTGCAGCCACTTTTATTTGTTCTTTGATCAAGTCAAAATTTGTCACCTGCTCCGTGATAGGATGCTCTACCTGGATACGGGTGTTCATTTCCATAAAATAGAAATTCCCGTGCTTGTCGAGCAAAAACTCGATTGTTCCGGCGCCTTCATATTTAATGGCTTCAGCTCCTTTAATAGCAGCCGCTCCCATTTTTTCTCGCAGTTTTTGATCTACTGCTGGAGACGGCGTTTCTTCAACTAACTTTTGGTGTCTTCGCTGAATACTACAATCCCTCTCAGACAAATGGCAAGCTTTTCCATTTTTATCTCCAACAATTTGGATCTCCACGTGACGTGGTTCTTCGACAAATTTCTCAAGATATAAGCCATCATTTCCAAAAGCAGCTTTTGACTCCATCCTGGCATCATCCCATGCTTTTTTGAATTCAGCTTCTTTCTTCACAATTCGCATCCCACGACCACCACCACCGGCAGTAGCTTTTAAAATCACAGGATAACCAATTTTCTTAGCTATTTTTTTCCCTTCATCGATGTTGTCCAGAAGCCCTTCAGATCCCGGAATTGTAGGAACTCCGGCATTTTTCATGGTCTCTTTTGCAGTAGCCTTATCCCCCATACGATTGATCATATCAGGAGAAGCACCGATGAATTTTATATTGTATTCTTCACAAATCCTTGAGAATTCTGCGTTTTCAGCCAAAAAACCATATCCCGGATGAATCGCATCAGCATTAGTAATCTCAGCTGCAGCAATTATATTGGGCATATTAAGGTAAGAAAGGCTGCTGGAAGGTGGACCGATACAAACAGCCTCATCCGCAAATCGAACATGGAGACTTTCCTTATCGGCTTTTGAATAAACAGCCACCGTACTGATGCCCATTTCCTTGCAAGTCCTTATGATCCTTAGCGCAATTTCCCCTCGGTTGGCAATTAAAATCTTTTTAAACACGTGTTTATGAATTTAATTGAAAATCATCCTTCTCGCTTACGAAGGATCTACTAAAAATAATGGTTGGTCAAATTCTACCGGAGAAGAATTATCAACGAGAACCTTTACAATTTTTCCTGAAACCTCAGATTCGATTTCATTGAAAAGTTTCATTGCTTCTACAATACATACTGTTTGCCCAACTTTTACTGAGTCTCCTTCTTGTACAAATGGAGGTGAATCCGGATTAGGAGAAATATAGAAGGTACCGATCATTGGAGATTTTATTTCTACAAACTTGCCATTTCCAGCATCGGAAGGCGCCACTTTTTCTGCTTGTGGAGCACTTCCGGTAGCACTTGGCTGGGCTGGAGTAGCCTGCACTACAGGAGCTTGAACTACCTGTGGAGCACTTTGTACAACCGTGTTTGTTTTCTTTACTTCAATTTTAAACTCCTGTGTTTCAATATTAACTTCTTCTAAGCCTGACTGGGCTATAAAATCGATTAAATCCTGAATTTCTTTAGCCTTCATAAATTTATTTTACTCGTTCGTAATAACTTCCAGTACGGGTATCAACTTTTATTACCTCATCCTGATTTATAAAAAGTGGAACCTGTATTTCAGCACCCGTTTCTAAAGTAGCTGGTTTCGTGGCATTTGTGGCGGTATCACCTTTAATGCCAGGTTCTGTATAGGTAATTTGCAACACAACAAAAGAAGGAAGCTCCACACTCAAAGGTGTCTCCGTTTCTGCGTGATAAATCACATCCACTTCCTGACCTTCTTTTAAAAACTGACTCCCTTCCACCATTGCTTCTTGCAAAGCTACTTGTTCAAATGATTCGCTATCCATAAAATGGTAGCCTATATCATCTTTGTATAAATATTGGTGAGATCGCCTTTCGATTCGGGCAGTAGTAACTTTCACGCCTGCATTGAATGTATTATCAATGACTTTACCGGTTTTTAAACTTTTGAGCTTTGTTCTCACAAATGCTCCTCCTTTACCGGGTTTTACATGTTGAAATTCTACAATTGTATAAAGGTCATTATTGAATTCTAAACAAAGACCATTTCTAAAATCTGCAGTTGTTGCCATGTCTCTAAAATCGTCCTAAAATTATAAATCTATATTCGAAATAAAAACGGAATACATAATTTGTATCCCTTTAAAAGAAAAAAGATGCGCATGAAAAAAGGGAGTTGATTGACTCCCCTTTAAATTTCCTATTAAATCCTTATTTAATTATACAAGGACTTCTTTTTCCATCACAACTTTCCCTTTGTAGTACAATTTTCCTTCGTACCAGAAAGCCCTGTGAGGCAAATGGTATTCTCCAGTAGTAGGACAAATAGCTAATTGCTTTTCTTTTAATTTATAATGCGTCCTTCTTTTATCTCTTCTGGTCTTCGAAATCTTACGCTTTGGATGTGCCATTTTATTTACCTTTATTTTTTAATTTCAATAATCCTTTCCATCTCGGGTCAATATCATCAGGCGAAATTTCTTTTTCTTCTTCCTCTTCTCCTGATTGGTATATTAACTCTTCATATTCATCATCCTCATCTTTAAACTTCGGATGAAGCTTTTTAAGAGGAATTGCCACGGTGATAAATTCATAAATATAACTCGCAATATTAAGTACCTGCTCATCATATTTAATGACAATCACATCTTCTGACAGTACATCCTCTTCCTGGCCAAACTTAACAACCAGGGTATTTTTAACGTCCAGAGGATAATCAAATGTTTCTAAACTTCGATCACACTCCAGCTCTACACTACCTTTGATATTAAAATGAAGATTAAGCAAATGAGTAGTCTTCTCTACCTCTACCTCTACTCTTAATTCACCTTTATCTACCAACCCATAATCAAACCCCTTAAAAAACTCGGAATTTACCGTGTAGTTAAACACGTGATTACCAGGCTGAATCCTAACTATTTCAATATCAAAATCTCTGAGCTTCTTCAAACCCCTTTCTAATAAAGTCCGCAAAGTTAATTATATATTTTCTAAATAGAAAAGTATTAGCCAATTTAAGCTTCTACTTCTGCAATTAATTCTGCTCTTTTAGCACAAATATCTGCTGCCAGGTAAATGGCTTCACGCATGGAATTCTCTCTTGCTATTGATTTTCCGGCAATTGAAAATGCCGTACCGTGATCCGGAGAAGTCCTTATTTTAGACAATCCAGCCGTATAATTGACGCCTTCATCAAATGATAATGACTTGAAAGGTATCAACCCCTGATCATGATACATGGCCAGTATTCCGTCAAATTTGGCATAAGATCCGTCACCGAAAAATCCATCAGCAGCAAATGGCCCAAAGACCAGGTTTCCTTTCTTTTTTAGTTCTTCAATAGCTGGAAGGATAATTTTCTCCTCCTCATTTCCTAATAACCCTCCTTCACCAGCGTGTGGGTTTAATCCTAAAACAGCTACCTTCGGCTTTTGAATTAAAAAGTCATTCTTAAGCGATTTTATCATCGCCTTCAATTTCTTCTCAACTAATTCTTTGGTTACTACCTTTGAAACATCTTTTAAGCTAATGTGACCTGTGACTACCCCTATTTTCATCACTTCTGACACCATCATCATCAATCCTTCTCCTCCTAATTCATTGGAGATATATTCGGTATGGCCGGGAAATTTAAATTCCTCACTTTGCGTATTCTCTTTGCTAATGGGGCCGGTAACCAAGGCGTCTATCACACCTTCCTTTAAATCCTTTACTGCCTCTTTTATGGCCATGAACGAATATTTGCCAATTTCCGGCGAAATCGTGCCCGCATTTATCTCTACCACCTCATCCCAGCAATTAAACACATTAACTCTTTTATAATTTAAGCGGTTTTTTTCCTGTACCTGACCAAAATTAAAATCGTTCATGTTGAGCATTTTTCGATAATAAGATAGCGCTTTGGTAGATCCGTAAATCACCGGAGTAACTAAATCCAGGATTCGATTATCACCCAATGCTTTGATAATCACCTCGGGACCTATACCATTTAAATCTCCGATGGTAATACCAATTACAGGTTTTTCTTTCTTATTTTTTTCAGGTTGAGACATATTATAACTTGAATTTTGTTTTAGGAACAATGACAACAATTGCGCTAAATTTTAGCCATATTGCGCATTGTTTATTGCGCATGCAATTTAGTGTAAATTATTAAAACGAAAGAGAAATTGGAAGTCAGACCTAAAAAACGATTAGGGCAGCATTTTTTAAAAGACAATGCTATTGCTGAAAAGATTGTCAATGCGTTGACTTTCCACGAAGGCTATTCATCCTTAATAGAAATTGGTCCGGGAACCGGAGTTTTAACAAAGTCATTAATTAAAATTCCTGGCAAAAATGTCGTGTTGATGGAAATAGATGATGAATCCGTTGCTTATCTTCATAAACATTATCCAGCTATAAGTAACCTTGATATCCAACATGTAGATTTTTTACGGGTTCACTTAATTAAATTCGTAGATCCTCCATTTGGGATCATTGGTAATTTTCCTTACAATATATCAAGCCAAATACTCTTTAAATTATTAGAATACCGCGAGCAAATTCCGGAGTTGGTGGGCATGTTTCAAAAGGAAGTAGCAGACCGGGTTTGTTCTAAAGAGGGCAACAAAGTCTACGGAATACTAAGTGTGCTTATTGGGGCTTTTTATGAAAGAGAATATTTATTTACTGTCCCTAAAGACGTTTTCTTACCCCCACCTAAAGTAGAGTCGGCAGTAATTCGGCTAAAAAGAAAAGAAAATTTTCACCTAGATTGCGATGAAAAGTTATTTTTCAGGGTAGTAAAACAGGGATTTCAAAACCGACGTAAAACATTGCGAAATGCTTTAAAACCAATAAATTTGCCGGAAGAATTGAGAAAAGAAGAGGTATTTGGATTAAGAGCAGAGCAGCTTTCCATTTCAGATTTTATCGCACTTACTAAAAAAATAGCTTCGTTTGGAAAACCCAACACAAAATGAATTAACAAAGGAATTCTTTGAAGAATTTAGCCTGGCTTTAAAAGACAGAAAGGATGATTATATCATCAATTCGCTAAGTGAAATGCGAAATGCTGATATCTCCCTGATTCTTGAAGAATTTGACGCCATTGATTCAAAGTATGTGTTAAAACTACTCCCTGACGAAGTTTCCGCTGAAATCATCAAAGATCTTGATGAAGATATCAGAGAGGATTTTCTAGAAGAGTTTTCACCGGAAGAAATTGCCGTTTACCTGGAGCTACTAGAGACTGACAATGGCGCTGATATTCTTAATGAGCTCCCCATTAAAAAAAGAGAAGAAGCAATTGCTTCCATAAACAATGAAGAAAAGGTAAACAACCTCCTCGACCTGCTTCGCTATGAAGAACACTGTGCTGGTGGGTTAATGGCGAAAGAGCTAGTAAAAGCCAATCTGGACTGGTCGGTCATCCAATGTATTGAAGAAATACGAAGACAGGCAGAAAATGTCAGTAAGATTTACTCTGTATATGTGGTGGATGATAAGGATACGCTGTTAGGAAGGGTATCACTAAAAAACCTATTGCTTTCTAAAACATCAGAGAAAGTCAAGAACATTTATGATGATGACATTGTGTATGTACAAACATACATGGAAGAGGAAGAGATTGCCTCTATCATGCAAAAATATGACCTGGAAGTTTTGCCGGTTATTAATGTACAGGGCAAACTGGTTGGAAGGATCACAGTTGATGATATCATTGATGTAATCACAGAGCAAGCGGAGCAAGAACGGCAAATAATGGCCGGTATCGCTGAGGATGTGGAAGAAGATGACAACATCTGGTTGCTTTCACGTGCACGGCTTCCTTGGCTAATAATAGGTTTATTAGGAGGTATCATCGGAGCCAAATTAATCGGTGGATTTGAAGAGGTCCTTTCAAAAGTAATCGCTGTTGCTTCATTTATTCCTTTGATTATTGCAACGGGCGGTAACGTTGGGATTCAGTCATCTGCATTAGTGGTGCAAAGTCTTGCCTCCCGCCTACCGTTTAAAGATGGATTACTTCAGCGTATTACCAAAGTATTTTTAGTAGCCATAATCAACGGGTTGGTATTGGCATTGTTAGTATTTATTTTCATATACTTTACTTCTGATTTAAAACTGGGATTTGTTGTATCAGTTGCACTATTTAGTGTAGTAATTCTCGCTTCCTTATTAGGTACTTTAATCCCCCTTTTATTAGATAAATTTGGATTTAACCCTGCTCTTGCTTCCGGGCCATTTATTACAACCACTATCGATTTAATAGGCTTACTTGTCTATTTTATGGTTGCACAATTATTATATCATTCGTTATAAACAAAATGAAACAAAAGGTATTAATATCTGATGCCATGCATCCGAGCATCATTCCTACTCTCTCAGAATTAAATTTTGAGGTAGATTACTTCCCGGATATTACACGAGACCAAATATTGGAATCTCTACATCAATATGTTGGTTTGATCATCAGAAGCAAAACCGTGATAGATAAGGAATTAATTGATAGTGGTAGTCAATTGGCTTTTATCGCACGTGCTGGCGCAGGTCTCGATCAAATAGATCTTACCTATGCAAAAAAGCAAGGATTGAGCATCATTAATGCCCCGGAAGGCAATCGGGATGCAGTAGGAGAACATGCAGTTGGTATGCTTCTAAATTTATTTAATCATATCAACAGGGCTGATCAACAGGTTCGCTCGCTTAACTGGCAGCGTGAATTTAACAGAGGTGTAGAACTAAGTGGAAAAACGGTAGGAATTATTGGCTATGGGAATATGGGTTCAGCTTTTGCACAGCGACTTTCCGGGTTTGACTGTGAGGTCATTGCATATGATAAATACAAAAAAAACTACTCCAATGAATATGTGGAGGAGGTAGAGCTGGAAGAAATATTTGAAAAAGCAGAGGTAATCAGCTTTCACGTGCCTTTGACTAAAGAGACCAGATTAATGGCCAATGATGATTTTTTCAAAAAATTCAAAAACAATATTTATCTCATTAATACTTCCCGTGGTGAAATTTTACCTCTAAAATCATTGCTTAATCAATTGCTATCAGGAAAGGTCAACGCAGCCGCGCTAGACGTATTAGAAAATGAGAAATTCCAGCAATTATCCAATGAACAAAAATTGGTACTAAATGAATTATTTAAGCTGGATAACGTCGTTTTTACTCCACATGTCGCCGGATGGTCCAAAGAATCTTACATTAAGATAAATCAAACTCTTGCAAAAAAAATTAAACTCCTTAAATTAGCTTGATACTTTTCATTCAAAAGAGGGGGGCATGACGATAAAGGAAGTCTTTGAAAGACTCAGGAAAAGATTCGAAAAAATTCTTGAAAAGCCAATATTAACCAATTCATTGGTTCTGGTGGTGGTGGCAACTATTGTGATTTTAGCTAGCCTACGCTATTATTTAAACGATTTTGATAATTTTCTAAAAGAAGTTCTCGCCGAGGCGCATGGAATGATCTTTGACATCGCGATCATTGGTATGCTTATTTATTACCTAAATCAGCGGGGCGAAACTCAGCAAAGAATTAAATCATATAAAGACGAAATTGATGATTTTAGAATTTGGGAATCGGAAGAGGCGGCATTTCGTACGGCGGGTAATATCAAAAGGCTTAACAGACACAAAATATATAACATTAACCTGGTGAATTGCTTCCTGGAAAAGGCCAATTTAAACTATGTGAAATTGTACGGCGCAAACCTGAATTATGCCAACCTTTCAAATACTAATTTAATTGATGCACATCTGGAAAACTCCCGGTTAAATCAAACACGGTTTGAAAATGGCAATCTAAACCAGGCAGATTTTTCGGGGGCCTACGCTAATGGCGCTAACTTTAAGGATGCTAACCTAATCAAATCAAAATTTATCAATTCCTTTTTGATTAAAGCTGATTTCACAAACGCTTTCCTAATGGAGGCGGATTTAAATGGTGCTTATCTTACAGGGGCAGATTTGACAAATGCCAATTTATATAAATCAGATTTAAGAAATGCCAAAGGATTAAGCATCGAACAGCTTCTAAAGGTGCGGACATTATACCTCGCCAAGTTTGATCCTGAGATTACTAAAATCCTTGAAAGAGAACATCCTGAATATCTTGGGGCGTCTAAAGCAAGTAAGCTTAAGGCTAGTTAAACTTCCGCTTCAGCAAGTTTAGTATCACTTGATTCTTTTGCTTGACTTAGTTCCTTTTCCACATTTAGTACAATCCCCGTTAATGAACTGATAGCAGTGATAAGAAAAAATGTCAATGTAAATGCTATGGCTAAATTTTTATCAACTACGAGGTATTTATATCCATAAATAAACACGAGCTCCCTTATGCCTACCCCACCAATGGTTAGAGGTAGAACAGCGGCTACGGAAGAAATTAAAAACAATTCCAGGTAATCAAATTCGAAACTATGCACCCCCAGGCCCCGCAATATTAAAAATGCACATAGTAGCTGACTCACCTGAACCAGCAAAGATTGAAAATCAGTGGCTGGAAAGGCTTTTTTAAAGCTTTTAAATATTTTTCTATTTATTAGTATCACTATCGGATAATAGATACCAATCAATACGAACATTCCTAAATTGATCCCTGGATCACTAAAAAGCAAGTAAATGGATGTCAACATCAATAAAGGAAGGCATAAAAATACCAAGGCTATCAAACCGCTAATTCTATCTAAAAAAGCTGCTGTGACAATTTTTTTAATCCCCTCTGTCTTAAAATATTTCTTAATGAGATAAACTTTATAGCCATCTCCCCCGATTCCACCTGGCAAAAACAGATTATAAAACATGCCAATATAGGTAAGTTTTAATGCTGGAATTCTTTCTAACGAAATGGCGATTTGCTGGTAAAAAAGTCTGAAACGCAGGCCAGCAATGATCTTTGAAAGATTAAATGCGATGATTGCCAGGATCAACCAAAAGGGATTGATGGTGGAAATAACTTTTAGTGTTGCGCCAATATCGATTTTTCGGAAAACAAAAAATAACGCCAGGACGGTCAACGCTATTTTTAAAGCTACTTTAAGATACTTCTTCAATTTCCTTCTTGCGTTGAATGATTTCCCTGATTCTATATATTTTTTTGTTTTGCGATTCGAAGTATGTTCGCATCAAAATTTCAAACATTATTCCAAAGGTGACCAGTTGAATGCCCCCCAAAATCAAAGTGATCGCTAATAATAATAATGGCCTCCCCCAAATATCCTGGCCCATAATTTTTAGCACCAATAAATACAAGCTGATCAATGACCCAATACTAAACGTAAAGAATCCGAGGCCACCGAAAAGGTGCATGGGTCTTCTGGCAAATTTCTGAAAGAACAGCATTAATAATAAATCACTGATGACCCTGGAGGTCCTTCCTATTCCGTATTTTGATTGACCGTGTGTACGAGCGAAATGCTTCACGTCAATATTTGTAATTGAAGCACCTTGAAGCTGTGCCAGTACCGGAATAAATCGATGCAATTCACCATATAAACCAAGGTTTTTGGCTACATCTTTTGTCATCATTTTTAGTGAACACCCGTAGTCAGACACTTTCACCTTGGTCAGCATGCGAATGATACTATTGGCAATCAGCGAGGGGAATTTTCGGAGGATAAATCCATCTTTTCTTTTCTTCCTTCTTCCGGCTACCACACCCCAATTTTCCTTTTCAATTTTATCTAACATCATCGGGATGTCAGAAGGATCATTCTGAAGATCGCCATCCATCGTTACAATGTACTCCCCACATGCCACCTCTATTCCTGCTGACATCGCGGAAGTCTGACCATAATTTTGATTGAGCACAACCAATTTTGTTTGATCCGTAGCATATTTCTTAATTCGCTCTACCGTTTTATCAGTTGACCCATCATCCACTAGAATTGACTCATAGTCGATACCCTTAAGAGCGTCAGATATTTTTTCTATAAGCGGTTGAATGTTATCTTCTTCATTATATAATGTGACAACTAAAGAAAGCTTCATGAATTAGAAATTTTGCGTAAAGTTATAAGATTAATTTATTCGGTTTGGGAGATTATTTAAATTTCATGCGAGGCTGAGGCATTACAGATAATTCCTCAAAATCATTGTTTAAAAATTTAAAATGTGCTGTCATCGCAATCATAGCAGCATTATCGGTACAATATTGAAATTCTGGAACGAAGGTTTCCCAATGATGTTTTTCAGCATCTACCTTCAGTCGTCTCCGCAATTCAGAATTAGCCGACACTCCTCCTGCAATAGCAATTTGAGATATGCCCGTCATTTTAGATGCCTTTTTAAGCTTTTGCAAAAGCATATCAATCAATTTCTTCTGAATACTGGCACAGATATCAGATAAGTTCTCTTCGATAAACTGAGGATTTTTTTCTTTTTCTTTTCTTAAAAAATATAAAATAGCCGTCTTAATTCCGCTAAACGAAAAATTGACCCCCTGTACTCTTGTGTCAGGAAACTCAAAACGATCGGGATTCCCTTGCTGCGCATGTTGATCAATAAGCGGCCCTCCTGGATAAGGAAGCCCCAGAAGTTTAGCGGCTTTGTCAAATGCCTCACCTACTGCATCATCTATTGTTTCCCCAATCACCTTCATATCCAGGTGATTATTTGCCCGCACAATCTGCGTATGTCCCCCACTGACGGTCAAACATAAAAATGGAAAGGTTGGTTTTGGGTCATCAATAAAGTGGGCCAATATGTGCGCTTGCATGTGATTGACTGTAATGAGCGGAATATTGAGTGCCATGGCCATGCCTTTGGCAAAGGAAGCCCCTACCAGCAATGAGCCTAATAATCCAGGTCCTTGTGTAAAAGCTATCGCACTCAGCTGACTTTTGTCTATCTTTGCATCAACAACAGCCAATTCAACCACCGGAACAATATTTGATTGATGAGCTCTAGAGGCCAACTCAGGAACTACACCACCATATTTTTGGTGAACTTCCTGTGAAGCAACTATATTGTTGATGATTTTACCGTTATGTATTACAGAAGCAGAAGTATCATCACAAGAAGACTCAATAGCTAGTATATAAACACTCATTAGTAGGTGACTGAGGTAAAAAACAGGGCGCAAGTTATTAAAAAACTAATTCTTAAAACACTTTTAAGATTAGTACTGGGCATATTATTGTTCCTGTTTTTTTTCACCATCGCTATAAACCTGCCTGTAGTACAAGATCTCCTGGTAAAAAGTGTTACCTCATTTATCATGGAAAAAGCCGGGCATAGATCTTCTCTGAAGGGGGTTTCCATTAATTGGTTTGATAAAATCGAGCTCCATGGATTAACCATCTACGACACCAAGAATAAACCAATGATAGAAGCTAAGTCATTGGATTTAGACTTTAGACTGTATAACCTGCTAGCTGATCAAAGCATTAATTTTGACAAGGGGGTATTAGAGGAGGCCCGGGTAACCATGACCAGAAATGCACCAGACAGTGTTTTTAACTTCACCTATTTCATAGATAAGATTAAAGAAGAGCTATCCAGAAATAAGAAAAAAAAGAATGCCAGAAAATTTATTGTAGAAGAGCTTGAAGTGGTTAATTCCGCTTTTTCGCTAGATAATACCGGAAGAGATAGCATTGAAGGGTTTAGGTTTGACCACAATCACTTTCTGCTAAAAGGCATATCCGGTCATATTACTGATTTCACCCTGATCCCGGGAGAAATACTTTTCACCTCTAATGAGCTCATGGCATATGATTCTGCCACAAATCTTACCATTGAAAAGCTAAGCGTCAATTACCATTTCACCCGCCAAAGCATGATTTTTCAGAACATGAAGCTGGTCCTTGCTGGCTCCAATATTGAAAACTCTATGATCTTTGAATATGAAAATCCACAGGAACTAAAAGATTTTGTACAGAACGTTAAGATTACTACCAATATTAAAAAGTCATTGATCAATGTGAAAGATGTGGGGTATTTTGCACCTTCTTTACAAAAATACAATCAATATTTTAGATTGACTGGCTATTATGAGGGCCAGGTAAATCGGTTTAACACGAAAAACCTTGTACTTGAATTTGGTCGCAGTAGCAGAATTGAAGGATACTTTAACATGTACGGTCTCCCCAATTTCTTTGAAACCTTCATCAATGCCAATATCACCAATGCTAATTTAAATGTATATGATCTTCGTCCGTTTATGCGACAGGAAGACATCGAAAACATTGCAAAATTTGGTCGGGTAAATTTCTCAGGTCGATTTTCAGGATTCCCTAATGACTTTGTAAGTGATGGTTTTTTTAGGACAGGAATCGGGAATTTTGACACGGATATCAACGTAAAAATCAACCAGGAAGACAAAGATGCTTCAGTATATTCTGGAAATTTAAATACGAAGAACATTAACCTGGGATTGCTGCTGGAAGATACTGTTACCTATCAAAACCTGGCGTTTTCTGGTAAATTATCTGGAACTGGATTTACGAGGAGCAGTGCTAATATCCAGCTGGATGCTAGTATCAATAAACTGGGATACAAAAATTATGAGTACAAAAATATTGTAACCAATGCCCGGTTGAAGAATGATTTTTTTAGTGGTGAATTAAACATTAATGATCCCAACCTACAATTTAACGGCTCTATGAGTGTGGATTATCGGGATGATAAGGATATCCTGATTATTAATGCACAGCTTGACACTGCCAATCTTGATGAGTTAAACTTGACCACCAAAAATGGATTTGTTCAATCCAGGCTTGATGTGAACCTGGAAGGGTTAGAAAATCAGGATTTAATTGGTACAGCCAATTTTAAAGAACTTTTTGTGCAATATGACGAACGGGAATTAGCGTTAGAATCACTAAATCTAAACTCGGAGAAAGATTCTCTGGGAAGGAATATCCGCATACAAAGCTCCTTGTTTGATTCCCATATTATCGGGGATTTTATGATAGTACCTTTTCTTAAAGACTTCTCTTCCATAGCTTATGAATATTGGCTCAATGTGGTCAATGACAAACAAAAAATTGATGAATATTATGCAGAAAGGGCCGTAAATATCCAGGATCATTATTATCTGGATATGGAAGTATTACTTAAAGACATCAATCCGTTGATCAATCTAATCGAGCCTGACCTCTATATTTCTACAAACTCCCAATTACTCGGTAGCTTCACTGGTGGTTACACAAATATTTTGGAGATAGATTCTGACATTGATACCATTCGATATAAAAACACATCGTTTAGAGGAAATACCATTAGTGTCATGACCTCTAATTTAGCTGATACTTCCCAGATAGATGCGGAAATTTATGTCTTTTCAGAAAAACAATACAGCAAGAAAAATCTCTCATTTCAAGATTTGGAAATAGATGTAGGATGGCACAATAATCATATCGATTTTCATGCAGGCATTGATCAATTTAATACGGATAATTATGTGAGACTTAATGGCTACCTTGATTTATTAGAAGACAGTAGTATATTGAAAATTGCAAAATCAGAATTAAAAGCGCTGGATAAGAGCTGGCAGTTTTCTCCTGACAATTTAATTACCCTTCGAAATAAACATTTTGATTTTAAGGAGGTAGAGCTTTTTAATGAAAATGAAAGTATTTCTTTGAATGGCACTATGTCAGAAGATCCAAATGACAACCTCTTTGTATCCATTAAAAATCTTGATGTTGCTAATATTAATCCACTCATCACCAAAGAGCTCCACGGAAGTTTAAATGGGTTTATAGAAATCCGTGATTTTTATAAGGAGAAAATTATCAATTCGAGAATCAATGTGCGAGAGTTTGAAATTAACCGCTTTGAAATTGGTGAAATTGCTTCTACCTATGTTTATGATCATCAGAACAAGCGTTTTGAAACGACCTTTTCTTTGGAATACAAGGATAGTAAAACACTGGATGTTAATGGTTATATCTATCCTTTTGAAAACAAACAACTAGATCTCAATGCTACTTTTACAAAAACTAATCTGTACATACTCGAACCATTTTATGATCAGATAGTATCAGACCTGAAGGGAAATGTAGATGGTAATTTCACAATTGGTGGGCGATTACTACAACCAATCATCAATGGAAATGGGTATGTAAATAATGGCGCCGTCACGCTTGACTATCAACAAGTGAGATACACCTTTACTGGTGAGGTGGAGTTTGATAATAAATTCATGGCCTTCAGCAATATTAATTTAAGGGATATCCGTGGAAATAAAGGAACTATGTCAGGAACCATCAGGCATAATTTCTTTAAGGATTTACTTTTCGATTTTAACTGTGACTTCACCAATTTCCAGGTATTAAATACAACTGCTGACGACAACGATCTTTTCTATGGATCTGCCTATGCCACCGGAAATCTTAAGATCTTTGGTGAAGGGAAAAATGTCACCTTTAAAACCAATGCCATTTCCAATAAGGATACAAAAATATTTATCCCGCTTAGTGGCAGCTCTGAAGCTGCCCAGGAAGATTTCATTTCTTTTGTAAAACCTAAAGACACCACCGATACGGAAGAGGAAGAAAAATTTAACGTGCTGGACCTCACCACCTTAAATTTTGATTTTGACATAGAATTGACCCCTGATGCCTATTGTGAGATTATTTTTGACATTACGGCAGGAGATATTATTCGAGGGAGAGGGAATGGTAAATTAAAACTTCTCGGCAATACTGATGGTGACTTTGAAATCTACGGAACCTATGATATAGTAGGTGGAGGGTATAATTTCACGCTTTATAATATTATCAACAAAGAATTTGAAATTCACTCGGACAGTCGGATTACATGGACCGGAGATCCATACCACGCTGATTTAGATATTAAAGCTTCCTATCGACAGCTTGCATCACTCTATCCGATCATTGGGGTGGAGATGGAAAACAAACCCATTGAGCTCTCCAGAAAATACCCAACTTTGGTTTATCTTTTTATCAAAGGGGA
>JBNLGO010000078.1:0-17483 GCA_050306095.1 Cyclobacteriaceae bacterium | reverse complement strand
AAAAGTCAATTAAAGGAATTCCTTCTGCATGAAACTGGTGAGGTCACTTTGTGCAATGACACATTACATGTTGAAGATGGTATAATTAAAAATGACATAACAGTTTTCCATGCCAGGTCTGTTGCAGAATCTGTTAAAGTTTATTCCAAAAATGATGATGTATTTACAGGGAAATTAGTAGTAGAAAAAGGAGTAATAAAATCAGATGAAATATACTTAAAGGGAGTATCATTGATCCATTCCGCCCCCTTAACGACTAAGGCCTTTACCAAAAGTTTCTTAGGAGAATATGGTAAGTTCATTGTTTCAATTGGATTACTCCTATTTGCCTTTTCAACCTCCATTTCATGGTCTTATTATGGAGACAGGGCTATGACTTTCTTATTCGGTTCCAAGTCAGTGGTATACTATCGCATCGTTTATGTTGCAGGGTTTTTCATGGCTTCCTTTATGGATACAAAAATAATCTGGACTATTTCAGGAATTACTATAGCACTCATGACTTTGCCCAACCTTGTAGGAATATTATGGTTACAAAAAGACATGAAAAAAACAGTTAAGGAATATTGGGAAAATTTTAGAAGTGAATTTCCGGATTATAAGAAATAGAAATGGGTATTAGACCAGCATTTGTTTTTCTTCTAATCCAATTCCAAACAATGTGAAATCGTATTTGACAGGGTCGACCGAGTCAAATTCTCGAAGTCTATCCGTTAATTGAAGTGCTGTTTGCCAATCAGTTTGCTTTCGTTGGATCAATCCAAATCGTCTGGCTACTTTTTCTACATGTACATCTAAAGGACATACAAGTTGAGAGGGTTTGATTTTATTCCATATCCCAAAATCTACTCCCCTATCATCTTTTCTCACCATCCATCGCAAGTACATGTTCAATCGCTTACAAGCCGATTTTTTATCCGGAGAGGCGATGTGTTTTCCCGTTCGATCTGGAAATTCCGGCAGACTTTTAAATTCCTTTCTAAATCCATTAAGGCCATTTTCAATAGTGTCATGATGACTTTCCATCCCAAGAAAAAACACTTCCTCCAGTGACTGAAAATTTTGATACACATGTTTCAGGAAATGTATAAAATACAATGTGTCCGTTCCATTGAAGGTGCGATGGCAAAAGTTTTCAAAAGGTTTAAGATCTTCGTCAGAATGGTGCAAAATAAATTGATGTGGATCCTCGTCCATCCATTGCAATAATCTCTTACAATTATTGATGATGGTCTTTCGCTGCCCCCAGGCTAATACTGCTGCAAAAAATCCAGTTATTTCAATATCTTCCTTTTTAGAATAGGAATGCGGAATACAAATGGGATCATCTTCAATAAATCCTGATTGGTTAAAAAGCTCGTACTTTTCTTCCAGTAGTTCTTTTAAATCTTTGTGCATGAAAAGTTGCCATTAAGGCACGTAGGAAATTTCCACCGGAAATTTGGAATCAACGGCACCCAATCTATCAAATGCTTTTTTGGAAATTTTAAGCAGAATATTTGTGTTATCACCGGTATTGGGTAGATCACCTACTACCCTCACAAACACTGTCTGATTGTTCATGGTATTTTTCACCTGCATGATCGTACCAACAGGTGCCGTTTTATGAAGAGCCAAATATTTTTTGGTTTCGCTGCTTCCTTCGATCACCTGGGCAAAACCTGTTTCACTTATTTTTTTACTCTCAATGGTTTGGCTCGCATTTTCAGAAGGGCCTACTTTTGTTTCAGGGGCTTTTATTTCAGAAATAGTAACACTTGGTTCAGTAGAAGCTTCCATGGTATTTGTAGTTTCTTCCGCATTCGCAGGTAGCATACTTGAATTTGTTGGGGTAACAGGTTTTGACTTATCAGAAACAATTAACACCTGACCTATGGAAAGTTCATTACTTTCTAGCTGATTCCATTTTTTCAAGTCATCTACGCTAACATTAAATTGGCGACTTAGTGAATACAAGGTTTCCGAAGCTGCCACTGTATGGGTTTCTTTTCCAGTATAATCAATCCCTTTTTCAACAGGTGCAACAACCTCACTGACATTTGCTTTACTTTTTTTGATAACCAATTCCTGACCAATACTTATGTTATTGTCTTTTAATTGATTCCATTTTTTAATATCACTAGTTGAAACATTGTATTGTCGGGAAATAGAAAACAAAGTTTCAGATGGCTTAACTATATGAACATTTCCAGTAACCTTTTTTGAAGTTTTTTTAGCAAATGGTATTAATAATTTCTGACCAATCTTTAATCCACTTCCCACTTCCGGATTTTCCTGAGAAATTAAATCCACACTCGCACCATACCTTCTGCTTAAGGAATAGAGCGTTTCTCCTTCATCTACCTGGTGGATGATAAAAGTTTGCCCAGCTTTTTTGGTTGTTCCCAGAGAATCATAAGAAACTCCGAACGCATTACTGAACAACAATAAAAAAAACAAATTGGAAAGTATAAAACCCGCTTTACTACTCATATTTGTGTAATTTTTCAAATGCTAAATTATAAAGAAAATGTGAAGCGAAATAGTTTTTCTATCTCCCTCTCATATAATCTATATGTCATTTAACTAATTTCTTGCCAATTTTATTACAAATTCAAAAAAGAAAACAGCGCAAGTGCTTAATTGCATGTATATTTCGTAGATAAATACATTAACATTACAATTAAAAAATGAAACCGTCACTTTTATTTTGTCTGGCATTGATACTTTTTTCATGTCTTTCTATTTCTGCATTCGCTGATATAAAAGAAGATTCGACCACCGTTCTTGTCATGAAAATAGATGCTGAAATCGACCCTCGCATGAATCGATATACGGAGTTGGCAATGGAACAAGCCAATGAAATCAATGCCGACCTAGTATTAATTGAAATGGATACGTACGGAGGTGCCGTGAATGATGCTGATGATATTCGAACTCGTTTTCTCAATAGCGAAATTCCTATTTGGGTATTTATCAATAAAGATGCTGCATCTGCAGGGGCTTTGATATCCATCTCATGTGACAGTATTTACATGGCACCAGGAGGAAGTATTGGCGCTGCGACAGTAGTAGTAGGTGGATCTGGGGAAGCAGCACCTGACAAATACCAAAGTTATATGCGAAGCATGATGCGTTCTACCGCTGAGGCCAATGGCCGGGATCCGAAGATTGCAGAGGCTATGGTAGATCAGAATATTGACCTTGATACCATTGCACCAGCAGGTACTGTTTTAACTTTCTCTACAAAAGAAGCTATTTATTATGGGTTTTGTGAAGGAGAACGGACCTCCATTGAAGATGTGTTAAAGCAAAATGGGCTTGAGAATTTCGAACTCGTCAACTTTGAATTAAGTTCTACTGAAAAAATTATTCGGGTTTTTCTAAACCCCTTTATCAGTGGGATATTAATTCTGGTGATTGTGGGAGGCATTTATTTTGAATTACAGACACCTGGCGTTGGGTTTCCATTGGGAGCTGCAATTATTGCTATGATATTATATTTTGTTCCTTATTATTTGAACGGATTGGCAGAAAACTGGGAAATCATCATCTTCTTTATTGGAATTATCCTCATCATGCTGGAGGTTTTTGTAATTCCAGGATTTGGCATTGCGGGGATTTCAGGTATAACTTTGGTTGTTTTTTCTTTAATCCTCGTGATGGTAAACAATGATGCATTTGATTTTTCATTTGTGAAATTTGCAGATTTTCTTGTCGCCGCAGCTACTACTTTATCAGCCATAGTATTGGGTTTTATGCTTTTATTTTTTGGAGGTGTAAAATTAACGGAGACAAAGGCATTCAAACGTGTCGCATTGGTGGATGTGGAAGATCGGGATCAAGGATATACTTCGCGTTTTTACGAACAAAAATTTATGGGCAAAAGAGGAAAGACTTATACCGTTCTTCGACCTAGCGGTAAGATCATGATTGACGATGAAATTTATGACGCCTATACCAGAGGAGAATACATTGAAAAAGACACAGAAGTAGAAGTAATTGATGAGAGTGGCACCTCTTTTAAAGTAAAAGAAGTAAAGAGTTAAAGAAGTAATTAGTAATGAAAATATTAGGGATAATTCCTGCAAGATATGGGTCCACCAGATTTCATGCAAAAGCATTGGTGGATATTAATGGCAAACCAATGGTGCAGCATGTGTATGAACGATCCAAACAATCGAGTGCGTTGGATCGATTGGTGGTAGCTACTGATCATGCCGAAATAGAGGCCGTAGTAAAATCGTTTGGTGGAGAAGTGGTTATGACACGTGAAGATCATCATTCGGGGACAGACCGCTGCTATGAAGTGGTGGAAAAACTGGATGAAAAATTTGATTATGTCATTAATATTCAAGGGGATGAGCCTTTCATTCGTTATGAACAGATAAATCAATGTTCCGAATTATTAGATGGAAAAACGGAACTAGCCACCATGATTTCTAAAATAAATGATCTTGACACCTTATTAAGCCAGAATGTGGCAAAAGTTATTACCAACAAACATCATGAAGCAATATATTTTAGCAGGGAGGTAATACCCTATTTACATGGTGTAGAAAAGTCTGAATATTTGAAACGGCATGATTTTTATAAACATGTATCTATATATGCTTACCGAACGGATATTTTAAAAGAAATTACTTCGTTATCTACCGGTATGTTAGAAGAAGCTGAAAGGCTGGAACAACTGAGATGGATAGAAAATGGATTTAAGATCAAAACGGGAGTTACTGAATATGAGACTTTAGGTATAGATACAGAAGAAGATCTTATTAAGGCATTAAAAAAGTTTGGATAAAAAATTATTGAGAATAATGAAAATGAAGTATTGCTTATCATTCTTAATTGGAATAGTACTATTACCACTGTTGGGTCATTCTCAGACGGAATATAAAATTGATGTTAAAATTAAAAACACGAAAGATACCATATGCTACTTTGGCTACCCTTATGGTGACAAAAAATTTGTCCAGGATACCGCCATTGTACAAAATGGCGACCTCTTTACTTTCCAGAAAACTGACACGCTTGACAAAGGAATTTATTTCATCTACACACCCAATAATATCTATTTTGAAATTATAGTTGACAACCAGGAAATATCTATAGAAACTGATACTGTAGATCTCATCCATTCCATGAAAATTAAAGGCTCAAAAGAAAGTACCCTTTTTAAGGATTTCCAGATTTTCATGAGTGAAAGCCAACAAAAAGCAGCAGACCTTTCTGCCAAAATGAAAAGTGATCCAGCAAACGAGGAGAAATTCAAATCTGAATTAATGGCTTTAGATAAAGAGGTGAAAGCATATCGGTCAAATTTGATTGAAAATAATTCCGATATGTTTGTCGCTAAACTGATCAAATCTACCATAGAAATAGAAGTGCCTGAAAGTCCGAAAGATGAAGTAGGTAATGAAATCGATCCTAATTTCAGGTTTAAATATTATCGTCAGCATTATTTTGACAATCTTGATTTTTCAGAACCAGCATTCTTACGGTCACCTATTCTTCATCAAAAAATTACGGAATATCTGGATAAGCTAACTTATAAACACCCCGATTCAATTATAGCTGCATCTCATTTTATCATAGAAAAAGCCAGGGCAAATGACGAAGTATTTAGGTATTGCGTAGTATCCTTATCAAACAAATATGAAACCTCAAAGATTATGGGCATGGATGCTGTATTTGTTGATCTGGCAGAAAGCTATTACTTAACAGGACAGGCATATTGGGCCGACGATGAATTAATTCAAAAAATTGGCAAAAAGGTGCAGGAATTAAAACCACTAATCGGTGATAAAGCTAAAAACATTATTGCACTTGATACAACAGAAAACATCGTTCCTTTATATTCATTGGAGAATGAATATGTCGTGCTCTATTTTTATGATCCAGACTGTGGACACTGTAAAAAGAAAACACCCGAATTGCAAAAAATATATGAGTCAAAATTAATTGATATGGGCGTAGAGGTTTATGCTGCATCTACAAATACCGATATTGATAAATGGAAAGATTTCATCAAGAAATTCAACTTGTCTTTCATCAATGTTGCAGACCCATATACGCAGTCAAACTTTAGGGCTGATTATTATATTGACCACACCCCAAAGGTTTATGTGCTGGATGAAGACAAGAAAATAATTGCCAAAAGTCTTGATGTAGAGCAAATAGTAGACTTCATTTCTAAGCAACAAGAGTTGAATCCTTAACGATAAAAGTAGGTTATCCCATCATTATATTGTATTATTATAAGAAAAAGTTGAATTTTACATTTTCGTATTTTTTATGTAAGTTGATAAAGGAAACCTTTTTCGAATACAACTACTTATAAATCATAACAATATAGTTTAACAAACAGCTAATTTTTAACTTGAAAGTTGCAGGGAAGCCACATGAAGAAAAAAACTGGATCTTCCAGGAACGAATATTTCTGGAAGATGCGGCCCTAGAAGTAAAGCCAATCATTCAAGTCAATTTAAATGAAAATGGCACCTACTCTACAGAATATTTTTTAGTCCAAAAAAATATTATAATTGCTATTTCAGAAGGTTTACCTTCTATTGAAGACATAGAGAATGGCTCAAAAATTCTCAAGCAAATCATAAAGGAACAGGGAGCCAGCAAGTATCATTTTATTTGGGATATTACTTCTGTTAAAAAGCTTGGCGTAAAAGTCCGGAAAAAAATTCTTGAGGAGAGAGTTACATTGGATGGAAAAATAGACCAGGAATTTTTAGTTGTATCAGGTGCATTAAAAATGCTTTTTAAGCTATTTATGATTGTATTCCCTGAAAAAATTAAAAACACAGGAGCTACCTCTACCATTCAATCTGCCCTGAAAATCATTCTTGGCATTAAGGAGAATAAGCTCAATGCTTCTACTGGATATCAATCTCCTTTTAAAAGCACCAAAGAAGAATTGGAAGGTTTGTCTAAAGATGAGTTAATCCAAAAGATACTCGATGTAGAAAAATTACATAATGATCGAACACTTCAAATTTACAATACTATTGGAAAAATATCCTGGGACAGTTCTTTCAAACCTATGCCCATTAAAATTGAAGACGATGACCCCTATTTTGATTTGATCAATGTCATTAATTTGATCCAAAATGATGTGCAGGATATTATCTCGGATTTGATTGACCTCAATCAAAACCTGGAAATGAAGGTGGCCGAGCGAATTGTAGATATCATCGATAAAGAGTCAAACCTGAGAGCTATTCTTGATAACTCAGATAGCGAAACCTGGTTGATTAATAACAGGTATGAGCTGATAGATTTCAACCACTGTTTTTACACCTTATTCATCAAGAAAAATTCTGTAACCCCTGAGATCAATCAAAATGTGCTCGACTTGATCAAACATGATGAAGAACGAGAGAAGTGGAAGGCAAGGTACGATAGCGCTTTAAAAGGAAATCCGGGGATTTTTATTGATGAAGTAAATGATGAAGGGCAATTAAAAATAATGGAGGTAAAAACCTTCCCAATTAATGAAGTAGGAAAAATCAAAGGGGTATCTATTTTCACCAAAGACATCACAGACCTCAAAAAATCAGAGTTGAAACTGATTCAAAAAAATCGTGACCTTGAAAAGGTTAACAGTGAGTTAGATAGTTTTGTCTATAGGGTATCGCATGACCTGAGGGCTCCCTTGACATCCATTCTAGGTTTGATCAATCTATTACAGATGGAAACCGACATGGAAAAGCAAAAGTACTTTATCGGTTTGCAGGAAAAGAGTGTTAGAAAACTTGATGATTTCATCCAGGACATTATTAACCTATCACGAAATTCTCGTCAGGAGCTGGAAGTTGAGAAAATTAATTTTGAAGACCTGGTTAGGTATATTATTGAAGGCCAACATTTTTCCGAATACTCAGACATAATTGAGAAAAAGGTAAATATAAATGTGAAAGCAGATTTTTACACTGATAAAAAACGTCTGGGAATTGTACTCAACAATCTGGTTTCAAATGGCATAAAATATTGCAATCCGAGACAAGATCAACCGATGATAGAAATAGATGTTACTGCAGATGATGAAAAGTCGGTTATAAAAATCAAGGACAATGGAATGGGGATTGCCGATGATCATATCACAAAAATATTCACGATGTTTTACCGGGCCCATCAGGATAATTCCGGATCCGGACTTGGCTTGTATATTGTGAAAGAAACCATCGAAAAACTTTATGGAACTGTAACGGTGAAATCCCAAATGCGGTATGGTTCCACCTTTACAGTAACACTTCCTAACCTGAAGGAGATCAATAAAATTTCTTTATAAAATATATTGGCTTAAATCTCTATTCTTAATTAATCCGGATAGTTTTTCTTCCACCAGATCTTTAGTAATTACGATTTTTGCATTTTCACCTATTACATCTGGCACATCGAATAGAAAGTCATTTAATAGTTTACTCAATACCGTATGCAATCTACGCGCTCCGATATTTTCTACCTCTTCATTAATCTGAAAAGCTTTTTCAGCTATCTCTTCAATTGCATCTTCATTAAACTCCAGCATCACTTTTTCTGACTCAAAAAGCGCCGTGTATTGTTTTGTAAGGGCATTTTTTGGTTCTTGCAATATTCTCACGAAGTCTTCTTTGGTCAAGCTATTAAGCTCGACACGGATTGGAAAGCGTCCCTGAAGTTCAGGAATTAGATCAGCAGGCTTGGATACATGAAAAGCTCCAGCTGCCACAAAAAGAATATGATCGGTTTTTATTACTCCATATTTAGTAGAAACAGCACTACCTTCTACAATTGGCAACATGTCACGTTGTACACCTTCCCTACTTACATCTGGTCCTGATCCTTTCCCTCCTTTTCCTGCTATTTTATCTATTTCGTCAATGAAAATAATCCCGGAATTTTCCGCTTTGGCAATGGCCTCTTCTTTTACCTCATCCATGTCAATTAATTTGGATGATTCTTCTTCCAACAATATTTTTCTGGCTTCGCCAATGGTCACCTTTCGTTTCTTGCTTTTCTTTGGCATCATGTTGCCAATCATTTCCTGAAGATTGATCATGGATGATTCATCAATCATTCCTCCTCCTATCATTCCAATACCAGCATTACCTGGTGCTTTTATAGATATTTCGATTTTTCGGTCTTCTAGTTCCTTATTTCTAATTTTTTCCCGAAATCTCTCCCTTGTTTTTTCATTCAGCTCAATATCTGAAAGGTTTTGGGCATTTTCGGTGGTGACTGAATTATTTTCAGTGGTAGATTTATTAAACATAGCCGGATTACCCTTAACAGGAGGGATCAGTGCATCAAGAATGATCTCTTCCACATTTTGTTCAGCTTTCTCCTTAACGGTCTCTTTTTTGGATGTTTTTACCAAGTTGATGGATTGCTCCATTAAATCCCTCACCATACTTTCTACATCTCTCCCCACATAACCAACCTCCGTGAATTTAGATGCCTCCACCTTAACAAATGGTGCTTCAGCTATTTTTGCAATTCGCCGTGCAATTTCAGTCTTACCTACACCGGTAGCTCCGATCATCAATATATTATTGGGTATAATCTCATTCTGAATATCAGAGGTTACATTCATCCTCCTCCAACGGTTTCTCAGGGCTATCGCTACATTTTTCTTTGCATCGGCCTGACCAATGATATATTTATCTAATTCGTTGACTATTTCTCGTGGAGTAAAATTCTTTTCTTCTATTTTCATCATTGAGGTAATTTCAAATGAATTCTTTATCAAAACTAAAAACTATCCTTTTCCCGGATTTAATTACCAAGAATTGGGGAAATAAATCCCTTCAAGCGTAACATTTTCTAATGGTAATCGGCATTCCTAAAATCAAACTAAATACTAATTGCTTTTTTCAATGCTCAATAATTGATCACGCTCTCCTTCAATATCAAACTTGATATTATTTTTTACTTTTTCTTTTAATAATGCAATATCAATTACTTCTTTTACATCTTTCACAAAGTGAATTTTGAGTTGCTTAATGTAATCCTGATTGATTTCATCAATATCCTTTTTGTTTTTTTCAGATAAGATCAATTCCTGAATTCCTGCCCTTTTTGCTGCAAGGATTTTTTCTTTAATTCCGCCAACTGGCAAGACCCTTCCCCTCAATGTGATTTCACCAGTCATAGCTATTTTATTCCTTACCTTTCGCTGGGTGAAAACAGAAGCAAGTGAAGTAAAAATCGTTATCCCCGCAGAAGGACCATCCTTTGGCACAGCACCTGCAGGTACGTGAATATGTAAATCGTAATTTTCAAATATTTTATGATGAATACCCAATTCATCAGCATGTGATTTTAGGTAAGATAGCGCAGCCATAGCTGACTCTTTCATCACATCTCCAAGCTGACCTGAAAGGGTTAACTTACCTTTTCCTTTACTTAAATTCGATTCTACAAATAAAATTTCTCCTCCAACCTGTGTCCATGCTAATCCGGTAACTACACCAGCTACCTCATTGTTCTCATAAATCTCTTTATCAAAAATTTCAGCACCTAAAATTTCCGGAATTGATTTATCGGTAATCGTTTTGTCATACGCTTCTTCCATGGCTACAGATTTTGCGATACTTCGGACTGTTTTACCAATTTGTCTTTCTAAATTCCTTACACCTGATTCACGCGTATAGTTTTCGATGATCTTAGTAATCGCCTTATCAGAAATCTTAATATCCGAGGCTTTTAATCCGTGTTCTTTACGCTGTTTCGGCACCAAGTGTTTTTTGGCTATATGAAGCTTCTCTTCAATGGTGTATCCATTGATCTCAATGATCTCCATTCGATCTCTAAGCGCTGGTTGGATGGATTCCAATGAATTAGCTGTAGCTATGAACAGGACATTCGAAAGATCATATTCTACTTCTAAATAATTATCAAGAAACGACGTGTTCTGCTCTGGATCCAACACCTCTAATAATGCTGAAGAAGGATCGCCACGAAAATCCGAATTCACTTTATCAATCTCATCCAACACAAAAACCGGATTAGAGAATTTAGCCTTTTTTATGTTCTGGACAATCTTTCCTGCCATTGCACCTATGTAGGTTTTACGGTGGCCTCTAATCTCTGCTTCATCGTGAACACCTCCAAGAGACATTCTCACATATTTTCTGTTCAGCGCCTTGGCAATGGATTTCCCTAAGGAGGTTTTCCCCACACCCGGAGGTCCGTATAGACAAAGAATCGGACTCTTCATGTCATTCTTAAGTTTAAGAACGGCAAGGTATTCGAGGATACGCTCCTTTACTTTTTCCAATCCATAATGATCTTTATCCAGTATTTTCTTAGCCCGTTTCAGATCAAAGCTATCCTTAGTAAAGTCATTCCATGGCAGATCAACCATAAACTCTACATAGTTCATATGCACAGGGTATTCAGCTGAAGCGGGATTCATTCGCGCTATTTTATCACATTCCTTGAAAAAATGCTCTTTTACTTCTTCAGGCCAATTTTTCTTCAATGCCTTGCTTTTTAGCGCATTCAGTTCAAAATCAGGGCCTTCCTGACCGAGTTCGTCCTGTAAAATTCTAATCTGTTGACGAAGGAAATAATCTCGCTGCTGTTGATCAATATCAGTATGAACCTTGTTTTGAATCTCACGCTTTAACTCCAGCATTTGAATGTCTTTCATCATATGCTCAAGCAAAGTTGTAGCACGTTTCAGAAAGTCATTCATTTCCAATAACTCCTGCTTATCTGCTACTTCAGCATTGATATTTGATGATAAAAAGTGCGTTAAATAACTGGGGCTTTCTATGTTTTCAAGAGCAATCTGCGCCTCCTGCGGTATTTCAGGGTTAAGATGCAAAATCTTAATAGCTGCATCTTTTAGAGATTGCAATAACGCCTTGATTTCTTTATTGGTCTTGCTGAACTTCTTTTCAGTAAGCACTTTTACATTAGCCAATAAAAATGGATCTTCTTCAAGTTGCTTTGTGATAGAAAATCGGCTTCTTCCCTGAATAATGATCGTTGTATTTCCATCAGGAAGAACAAGCATCTTTATTATTTTAGCCACAGTTCCTACCTGGTAAATATCTTTAAAAGTAGGATCTTCCGCTTTATTGTTTTTTTGTGCTGCCACACCAATGATCCGGTCCCCACGATAGGATTTTTTCACTAATTCAATTGACTTTTGTCTGCCAACCGTAATTGGAAGTACAACTCCCGGAAACAATACCGTGTTTTTTATTGGCAGTATTGGAAGCTTTTCAGGTATGTTTTCATCTTGATCCCCTGTTACTTCGTCGGAAGAAATCAATTGAATTATGTCTCCTGATTCTTCATCTGTATAACTTGACATTGAATATGTATTAAATAATGAAGGTTTTTTCTTACTCATATATGAATGATTCGCTATGCCATTATGACACCTTTACTAAATCTTTTTATTGAAGTCCTTATTTCGCAAGCCTCATGCCAAAGAAGGTTTACTTGTTTTAATAATAAATTTATGTCATATTTAGCCGGTTTTGATTGTTAAAACTGACATAAAAGAACATATCCCACTATGAGTTTCGGCAGGTGCTTGCTGGCATTTTTTTTTCTAACCTTTACTTACCACATCAGTTTTTGTCAATTTCTAGGAAAAAAGAAAACAGACAAAGAAAAAACTGAAAGAGAAGTTGTATCCCTTCCATTGAATCAATTGTTACTTTTTGACAATGTGAATAAAATTCCCTTTTACTACAACGAAAAAAAATTAAAATCTATTAAAAAATTAGAAGCAGAAGGAAACTGGCAAAAACTTTACGGGGAGTTAGGTGAGTACATTTCAAATTTCGGAACACAAAATTTTTATAAAAATACCGAGATGCTCTGGAGGTATGCCAAGCTGACAGAGTTGTTTGGCCATCCTGATGATGCCGTGTTTTTATATAAACTTGCCTTAAAGCACCACCGACCGGATATAGATTTAAAAACACTGGAAATTTACTACGATTCGATCAGTACTTCTGAAAAGGAAAAGTATGTACCTCTGGATTATTATTATGAATTAGTTGACTACCGAAAAGATGTGGATACCATTCAACCACCTCGTGGGGTCAAAAAAAATATGGGCTTTAAAATTAACTCCAATGTTTCTGACTATGGACCGGTACTTTCCATAAACGATAATCTTTTACTCTTTACTTCCAAAAGAGTCTATATTCCGGGTGCTACCCAAATGATTTCCAATGAAGATATCTTTTACAGCATTTTAGATTATGGTGAGTGGCAGGAAGCCAAACCCTTAAAGGATATTAACAGTATTTTTAATGAAGGAAGTGTGTGCTTAAGTAAGGATGGAATGACAATGTACTTTTCGCGTTGCGATGCTCCTGACTCTTATGGCAACTGTGATTTATTTACAGCAGAAATGCAGGAAGATTCTACCTGGGGTCGAATCAGAAATCTTGGTACCACTATCAATAGTAAAGGTTGGGATTCACACCCCGCATTAAATCACACAGAAGATACACTATATTTTGCTTCCGACCGGATTGGTGGGTTTGGGCTTTCTGACATTTACTTTACCTATAAAAATGATAAAGGAGAATGGATGCCCTCTCAAAACGCGGGCCCTGTAATCAATACCCGTAAAAATGATTTAAGTCCATTTTATCATCCCGTTTATCCTGTGCTTTATTTTAGTTCTGATGGACAAATTCTAAATTTTGGGGAGTTTGATATTTACAAGGCCAATCATACGGATTATGGGTGGAGCGAACCACGAAATATTGGGCCTTTGATCAATGGGCCTGGTAGCGAATTTTATTTCACAATTGATAACCAGTCAAACAAACTTTTCTATGCCAGATCAATTGAAAATGATTTAGACAATCTTGACCTCTATTCGTTTCCTTTACCCATGGAAGGACAACCCAATGCCGGAACAACGCTAAGTGGCTCTCTGGCTGACTCTGAAACGGGTGATCCCTTTGAAAGGGGTATCGTATCCATCATTGACCTAACTAATGGGATAGAAGTAGCCCCGCAGTATTTAAGTAAGGATGGGACATTTGAATTTACGCTTATTAATAACAGTGAATATCTATTGATCATTCAGGGAGATGAATTTTTCCGTATTGAAGAAATTTTTCACCTCGAAGGGGATATGGAAATAAATAAATTTACAGAATCCATTTCCAGTAAGATGAAATTTTCATCCATAGAATTTGATAATGAGTCAGCTGACTTAAAGCCTATTATGTATTATGATCTGGATAAGTTGGCTAATTTTTTACTGGACAACCCTGATTTTAAATTGAGAATCTCTGGTCATACTGATTCAGAAGGAAGCGCTCAATTTAATAAAGATCTTTCCATGCAGCGGGCTACCAACATAATGGATTACATCACCTTCTTTGGTAAAGTGCCGGAAAACAGGATTGAAGCTTACGGTCATGGTAGTACCAGGCCGATTGTGGAAGAGAATTCTGATGAAGATCGAGCGTTAAATCGAAGGGTGGAATTTGAATTGTACCGCCCAAGTAAAGAAGAACTTGAGCGGCTATATCTTGAAAGAAGACAAGAAGAAGATTGGTAAACTTCTCCCATTTACACTTCTTATTTTCTACAAGAAATCATTAATGATTACAAAGGCCATCAAAAGTAGCAACATCACCATACCTACTTTCTGGGCATTTTCTAAAAACTTATCTGATGGCTTTCTACCTGATACTATTTCATAAGACAAAAAGGCAACATGGCCACCATCTAATGCTGGTATAGGTAAGAAATTCATGAATGCAAGGATCATAGATAACAGGCCAGTCAACGACCAAAATCTAAACCAATCCCAGGTATATCCGAATTGTTGCATGATACCTACCGGACCTTTCAAAGATTTTCGAGGATCAAGCTTACCCTGGAACATTCTTCCAAAAGCCTGTACGGTAACAATCACTGATTGAAAAGCTCGTTTTGGCCCAATAACCACTGCCTCACCAAAAGAATAAAAAACGCGGGTAGGCTTTAATGGAAATATTGCCGATATACCCATCATACCTTCTGTATTAATTTGCACATTAAATAACAGTGTGTCTGCATTTCCCGAAGGTTTTTTTCTTAATACTTCGATTGGTATTTTTTGTTCCTTAGATTTATCTAAAACATCCTGAAGCTCATCATAATACGTAATAGCAGCTCCATTTGCTGATAATATTAAATCACCTTTTTGAATTCCCGCATGTTTTGCTCCATGCTTATCAAGCACACTATCTATGGTAAAAGTGGTCCGTGGACTTATAAATCCATCATCCCTGTCTTCATCACTTAGCATTTCAATTAAATCTGTTGGGATAGTCACTTTTACAATTTCTCCAGCTCTTTCTACTTCATAATAACTATGATCGCTTAACAGCACATCATAATCCAGCAGATCCTTCATTCGTTCATAATCATTTCCGTTAACTGAAATAATTTTGTCGCCATCTTGAAGTCCTATTTCTTCTGCGATGCCATAGGCAGCAATTCCGTTTTTATTTAAATCATCTTTTGAAATGTAGGAGTCTCCATACATAAAGACGATGAATATAAATACAATCATTCCCACGATCACATTGACAATGATTCCACCCATCATCACAATTAGACGCTGCCATGCCGGCTTAGCCCTGAACTCCCAGGGTTGTGGTTCTTCAGAAAGTTGTTTTGTATCAAGAGATTCATCGATCATTCCCGAGATTTTTACAAATCCTCCTAAGGGTATGCAACCGATAGAATAAGAAGTTTCTCCATATTTAAAACTAAAAATCTTTGGTGGGAAGCCTATTGAAAACTGCTCTACCCGCATCCCAAACATTTTGGCGGTAATCAAATGGCCGAATTCATGCACACCAATCAAAATAGATAGCGCCAAAACAAACTGGCCTACCATCACTAATATTCCAAAAACATCCATTATTTACTTAATTCTTTTGCTATTATTCGTGTTTCCTTATCTGTATTAACAAAGTCTTCTAAAAAAGGACTGCTAATGTACGGCATTTTTGCCATACAAGACTCAATTATATCCGACATTTCTAAGAAGCTAACTTTCTCTTCCAAAAAAAGTTGCACTGCCACTTCATTAGCAGCATTGAGCACACAAGGCATGTTTCCACCTTTTTTTAGCGATTCAAAGGCCATTCCCAGGTTTCTGAAAGTTTCCATATCAGGCTGCTCGAACGTTAACGCTGGATAATCTAAAAAATTGAAACGGGGAAAATTTGAAGCCAAACGTTGTGGATATCCCAAAGCATATTGAATCGGCAACCGCATGTCGGGGAGGCCCATCTGGGCTTTGATTGATCCATCTTCAAACTGTACCATCGAATGAATAATAGATTGTGGGTGTACCACTACCTCAATTTTCGAAGGATCAACATTAAATAGCCATCGTGCTTCTATCACCTCCAACCCTTTGTTCATCAAACTTGCTGAGTCGATGGTGATTTTTGCACCCATATCCCAATTTGGGTGGTTAAGTGCATCTTTTACTGTAACCTTTTTCAGTTCGTCCTGCCTCTTTCCTCTAAAAGGCCCGCCTGATGCCGTAAGAATTATTTTTTCAATTTTATTGTTGAATTCACCTACGATACATTGAAAGATGGCCGAGTGCTCAGAATCTACAGGGTAGATATTCACTCCTTTTTCAAATGCAGTTTTTGAAACAAGGTCTCCCGCTACTACCATGGTCTCCTTATTGGCAAGGGCAATACTTTTTCCTGCTTCAATTGCCTTTAACGTTGGCTTTAAACCGGAATACCCTACCAATGCAGTGAGCACCATATCAATAGTGTCCATCTCAACTACAGAGGACAATGCATTTTCGCCAGCATAGACTTTTATATCTTTCCTATCCAGCGCATCAAAAACATATTGGTATTTATCCTCGTTGCCGATCACAACCACATTTGGATTGCATTCTAATGCCTGCTTGATTAATAAATCAGCATTATTTTGGGCTGTCAGTACCTCTATTTGAAATTGCTCCGGGTGTTGTTGAATGACTTCAATGGCCTGTGTTCCAATAGAACCTGTAGATCCAAGAATGGCAATATTTTTCTTCTTTCCTTCCAAATCTCAATATTCAAAAGCTGCAAAAATGTTTAATTTTTTTAACTATTCAGCTATTTATTGTTTTGAATTATAAAAATGTTGATGAATATTCTTATTTCATTTATTGATTTCATAGGTAATGCCAAACTAGTTAATTCTATAATTTATTAATTCATCAGCGATTTTTCGATCATTGGATAAGCGAGGGACTTTATTTTGACCACCCAATTTTCCTATAGATTTCATGTAATCTCTAAAGGCATCATTTTTTAAAGAAATAATTTCTAATGGTCGCAGGATTTTCCCAACAATGAGGTCTTCATAATAAACATTCAAATTTTGTAATTGTTCATCAATGTCCCTGACAAATTTTTCCGGATCATTAGGCTGCTTCCTGAATTCCACAAACCACTCATGTAAAGGAAGTCCATCAGCTGGAGTGACATTTGGCGCCACCGTAAATT
>JBNLGO010000077.1:0-17678 GCA_050306095.1 Cyclobacteriaceae bacterium | reverse complement strand
TGGCGCCGGTGGAGGAGGTGAGTGCACCTGTGGTGGAGGCGAGATAACTGGTGCTGGTGGTGGAGGAGATTTTACCGGAGGGGGCGGTGAGCTGACCGGTGCCGGAGGTGAACTGACTGGTGCCGGAGGTGGTGGTGAAGGAGCCATGGATGCTGCCAATTTATTGAAGCCTGCGCTTGCCCGTGGGGAGTTACATGCGATAGGCGCAACTACCCTTAAAGAATATCAAAAGTATATCGAGAAGGATAAAGCCCTGGAGCGTCGTTTTCAATCGGTAATGATTGACGAGCCGAGTGTGCAAGATGCTATCTCAATACTTCGAGGAATTAAAGATAAATATGAGGTGCACCATGGAGTAAGAATTAAAGACGACGCGGTAATTTCAGCGGTTGAAATGTCGCATCGATATATTTCTGATCGTTTTTTACCTGATAAGGCAATTGACTTAATTGATGAAGCTGCTTCAAAACTGCGTATTGAAATTGACTCAATGCCTGAAGAATTGGATGAATTGCAGCGAAAAATAATGCAACTCGAAATAGAGCGGGAGGCCATTCGGCGTGAGAAGGATAAAGAAAAAGAAAATGTGATAAATAAAGAATTGGCGATTTTATCAGAAAAGCGGAACGATCTAAAAGCAAAGTGGGAAAATGAAAAATCGGTCATTAAAGCCATTCGTGAAGAAAAAGAAAATATCGAAAAATATAAGCACGAAGCAGAGCAGGCTGAAAAGTCAGGAGACTTTGGAAGAGTAGCTGAGATCAGGTACGGAAAAATAGTAGAGAGTGAAAAGCATCAGAAAGAGCTTCAGGATCAACTGGCTGAAATGCAACAAAATGAAGTGCTGCTAAAAGAAGAAGTTGAAAGTGAAGATATCGCGGAAGTAGTGGGTAAATGGACAGGTATTCCGGTTTCTAAAATGATGCAGACAGAGCGGGATAAATTGATTAATCTGGAAGATGAGCTGAAAAAACGAATAGCTGGTCAGGATGAAGCCATAGAAGCAGTGTCTGATGCCGTAAGAAGAAGCAGGGCCGGGCTTCAGGATCCTAAGCGACCGATTGGCTCATTTATATTTATGGGTACCACAGGGGTGGGAAAGACAGAGTTAGCGAAAAGTTTGGCGGAATTTTTATTCGATGATGAGAATAACCTGGTCAGAATAGATATGTCAGAATATCAGGAGCGGCATGCGGTAAGTAGGTTAATAGGAGCGCCTCCGGGATATGTGGGCTATGATGAAGGTGGACAATTGACGGAAGCAGTAAGAAGAAAACCCTATTCGGTGATTTTATTGGATGAGATAGAAAAGGCCCATCCTGATGCGTTTAATGTATTATTACAAGTTTTGGATGATGGTAGATTGACCGATAACAAAGGCCGGGTGGCAAACTTCAAAAACACGATCATCATTATGACAACGAATATTGGATCAGGAGTCATTCAGCAAAATTTGGTTGGGTTAAATGAAGAGAATAAAGAGGCGAAATTTGATCAAACAAAAAGACAGGTTTTGGAGTTATTAAAGCAGTCGGTGAGACCTGAATTCTTAAATCGAGTGGATGAATTAATAATGTTTCGTCCTTTATCAAACAAAGACATTAGAAAAATTGTTGATATACAATTTAAGATCGTTCAGAAACGTTTGCTGGAAAATAACATAAAGATTGAAGCGGCTGATGATGTACTCGATTTATTGGCAAAAGAAGGTTTTGATCCTCAGTATGGAGCAAGGCCTCTTAAACGGGTAATTCAAAGGGAAATACTCAATAAATTGTCACGAGAGATACTTTCTGATAGGATAAAACCTAACTCCATCATCGGCATAACGTTAAATAAAGATGAGAACATTGAGTTCTTGAATTTAGATGAAGTAGAAATCTAAGTTGGGTTTAGGGTTGTTTGGTTAAAGCCGGGCAGATTTATTGTCCGGCTTTTTTTTATCTTTATTTTTCTAAAATGACCTTAAATTGAAAAATCTACTCATCGCATTTTTTTTACTGACATCAGTTGTACAGGTAAAAAGTCAAGAAAACTCAGACTCCACAGCAAATACTTCTAAAAAGAAACAAGTAAATTTTGCTCCATATCCGGCCATTTATTATTCACCGGAAACAAGCTTTGGATTTGGAGCCGTTGGATTTCTAGTTATTAAAGATCCTACCAAGGAAAGTTCTGAATATTATCGGCCAACTTCCATTTCGCCTTATTTTTTATATACACTCCGTAATCAGGTGCTCACAGCGCTTGACATCGATTATTATTTCGGAAATGGAATGAATCTCAATACGAATATCAGGTATTACAATTTTCCGGATAATTTTTATGGCATAGGAAATAATAATACACCTGAGGACAAAGAAACTTATACCAATGAATATTTCCGTTTGGAAGGGAGGCTTTTAAAACCTTTAAACCCAAAATTGTTTGCCGGAATTCGGTATTATTTCCAATCAAATAGCCTTTATGGATTTGAAGAGGGAGGGCAATTAATAAATGGTGGAATAAGTGGAATCGAAGGAGGATGGTCAAATGGAATGGGGCTTTCCATATTAATGGATACCAGGAATAGTACTTTATACCCTACAGGAGGATGGATGAACCGGGTGGAGGTGAGTTTTTTTGGTAAATATTTGGCAAGTGATTATAGCTATACCAATTATTTAATTGATATCAGGAAATATTGGAGAATCAAAAATGATAAGAATGTTTTTGCATGGCAGGCGTATTTCAATTTTACTTCTGGTACAAATATCCCTTTTTATAATCTGCCAAGGATAGGAGGAGATGATAAGTTAAGAGGTATTGCCAATTCCAGTTTATACATAGATCGTCAGGCGTGGTACACCCAGGTCGAATTTCGAAGAGATTTATTCTGGAGGTTTGGAGGTGTGGTTTTTGCTGGCATAGGGGATGTGGGCAACACTATTTCTGATTTTGACGTAAGTGAAACGAAATATGTATTTGGAGCTGGCGGCAGGTTTCAGGCACTTAAAAATGAAAAATTTAACGTCCGCCTGGATTTAGGATTTTCTACTGGAGGCCAGTCAGCTTTTTATTTTTCAGTACGGGAAGCATTTTAATAGTATGGATAATAACAAAATTCGCTGCCAATGGTCAGTGGGGCATTTTGATGCCTATATGACGTATCATGATGAAGAATGGGGTGTGCCTGTCCATGACGATCAAAAGCATTTTGAGTTTTTAGTACTTGAAGGTGCTCAGGCAGGGTTAAGCTGGAGTACTGTGCTTAAGAAAAGAGAAGGATATAGGAAGGCATTTTCAAATTTTGATGTGCAAAAGATTTCCAAATATGGAGATGATGATTTTGATCGATTAATTCAAAACCCTGAAATCATTAGAAATAAATTAAAAGTAAAATCGGTCATTAATAATGCCCAGCGATTTATAGAGGTGCAAAATGAAGTTGGTTCTTTTGATCAATATATTTGGTCATTTGTTAATCATAAGCCCATTATTAATCACTGGAAATCCTTGAAAGAGGTTCCTGCCAAAACAAAAGAATCAGATGCCTTAAGCAAAGATCTTCAGAAAAGGGGATTTAAATTTGTTGGGAGCACCATCATGTATGCGCACATGCAGGCATGTGGATTAGTAAATGATCATACAGTAGATTGTTTTAGATATAAGGAGGTAAATAGCTAGTTTCTAAAACTCCTCTATAATTAGTTTTTTCCTGGAAAGTCGAATGATCCACATTCCGCGCAATTGATTCATTTCATAGCCTGTAGCCAGATCTTCAGGATAAAGGGAGGAAATCAATTCATTCGTTTCTTCTGTTAATTCTTTACCAACAGTACCATGGCATTGCAAGCAAAGTGGGTTGTTGATCATGATAGGTTTAGTAAAGATTAAATTTTTCCCATCATGAGGGTCTTGAAGGTTTGGTTTTACTTCTAATCCTTTTTCAATATTAAATTCATAAGATTCTAGTAAGGCGAGTTCTAGTGAATCAGGTTTATCATTTGGATTTCTATATTTTTTTGAAACTCGTCTGATTGTAGCGTCATATTTTTTTTGAAGTGAATCAACAATAGGATAGGCATTAATATTACAAAATGTAATTGCTCCTTCCACACCATTATTTTGGATTGCATTTTTAAGTTTGGCCCCCAATGCTTTCTGAGAATAAGTAGCAATGCTGTCTCCCTCTTGAAGAGCTTTTTCAAAAAGGTCTGCTTCTGTGACTTTTTTTATTTCACGGCTTTTAAGCTCATCTTCATAAGTTGATCTGTCAACCCTTTTGTCATTGCAAGAAATTAATATGAGAAAACCGCTTAATACAATAATGATAGAGCGCATTATTAATTTTCCTGGTTGATATTTGCTATGTACATTACAAAGATGAGACTATCGTGAATTGAATCCCTGATTTGACCAGCTGATCCCCATGTTTTCACATTACTTCCATTTTTGTCTTTCATTTCAATAATTCCGGACCAAGTTGTTGTTTCTGTAGTCTGATTACTTATTTCATTCAGAATTGTCGGAGATACGAGTAAGTCTTTAAATGCCCTCCCTTCCAGGTTTTCAGGTTTGTACCCTAATATATTTTCAATAGCCTTGGAAGTTTTGATTACATTAAAATTAGGCGTTAATTCAAAAAGCATGGAGGTATCCATAATGATACGTTCTCTTGCTTCCCGATCATTTTGATCTCGTTGAATTTTTTCCTGGGTTGCCTGGAGCTCTTCCATGTTCTGGCGCATTTCTTCTTCCTGGGCACGCATTTGCTCTGTCATCATGGTAGATTCTTTCAGTAGCTGCTGCGTGCGTTCATTTATCTTAACCGTAGAAATGGTCGATGCTATAGATTCAGATAGCTGCTCAATGAATTCAATTTTATGTTTTTCTATTTGATTAAATGAGGCTATTTCAATTACTCCATAAATCTCTTCATTGACCTTTAACGGTACGATTAATACACTCCTTGGATTGGCAGATCCTAAACCTGAGGTAATGCGAACATAATTTTCAGGAATGTCGGTCATATAGATCGTATCGGACTCTAGCCATGCCTGGCCGGCAAGTCCCTCACCTTTGTGTATTTTCTTGTCAACAAATTTTTTCTTATTCCATGCATAGCACGCTGAGAGCTGCATGGTTGGTTCTTCTTCCTCACCTTCATTGTTGTCATCTACAATGAATAGTGCCCCTTGATTCGCGTCAACATATTTTACCAGGTTCGTAATGATTTCATCTGATAATTTTTCATAGTCATTGCTGTAAGCCCGTAGAATATCACCAAATTTGGCCATACCACTGGTAGCCCAGTTTCGTATTTTATCTTCTTCTGATACTTTTTTCAGATTGTCCCGCATATCTATAAGGGCATTTCCTAAAACATCCTCATTACTTAGTGGTTTGAAATCAGATTCGTAAATGCCATTCCCTATATTTTCGGCAAAGGTGGCGATGTTTCCATAGCCATGTGTCATTTTGTCCACAGATCTAGCCATATCACCTATTTCATCATTGGTGAATTCTGTGTCTTCATCATAAGAAATAAGCTCGCCCTGACCCATTTTGTCAACAATTGATTTAAGGGTAGAAACTGGTTTGGTGATAGCTCTGGATATTAAAAAGGCTATTAATAACCCAATGGAAATAATGATAATAACTAGTATGACAGTTGTGTAGGTAAGCTGATTGGATTTTTTAAGCAGGTCAACGTCAGCAGCCGTTTTTTGGGAGGTTATTCGATCTTTATAAGTTTCTAGCCTGGATATTAAACTTGCTGAACGAGGCAATACTTCTTCACTGATAGTTTCCTCGGCCATGAATTTTTTAATAGGATCTTCATAATCTTCAAAGCTGATCAGATCATTCATTATACTTTTTTCGATCGTAAGAAGTGCTTCAAAATCAAGCATAATTGAATCCAACTCAAGGACTACAGCAGTGTCTTGCACAACTTGCAAGAGCTCTCTTATATCATTTTTTAGATCTGGATATTCTACATTATGAAGTTGTTCCAGGGCTTTTTTATCATCATCGTTTGTTTGAAGGTACACCCAGTTTGTTATTAACATTTTAGAGCGGTTTACCATCAGAATAAACTCGTCCACTCTTTCTCCGGAAGGGTTTACCTCATTGAGAGATTTTGTAATCAGTTTTTCGTTTTGAGAATTGGTAAAAATAATATAAACACTAAAAGCGATAAATATTAAAATGAGGCTTAAAAACCCCAGTATAATTTTTCTTTTAATCGTAAATCTAAATCCCTTCATCAAGATACTTTCTGTTATTGAAAATAATCAATCTTAAAAATTAACAAATTCGGAATATATATGAAATGATTGGTGAAAATTCTATTCATGATTAATTCGCGAGCCTCACAATTATAAATTTGATAGAAAAAAGGTTAAAAAAAAAGATTGTCAAATTTTAATGACAATCTTTTTTCATTAAATAGCTTTTAGACTATATCAATATAGCTAATTTAGTTAGGTCGCTCGATACTTTTAAATTGGATTTTTCAGTGGCTACTTTATTCAGTTCAAACCTGAGTTTACCATTTACAACGATAAAATTAATGTTGCTTCCTTGTTTTCCCAGACCTTCTTTTTCTGTGATCAACAGTGTAGGACTACCGCCAAGTTTGCCTTTTAATGATGCAAATGAGTTGCTCTTTCCTTCAGGTAAAAATAACATATGACAAGGTTTGACATCATTGACTGATTGAAAAACGATCACTTTAATGGTTTGATCGCCTACTTTTTTCTGTGAGGCCATTTTATTTAAATGTTCTACAAGAGGTGAATTTCCTAATACGCCAATCACAAAATCACCAGATTGTTTATCTGTAGGCCATTCAATGTACTTGGCAAAGTTGTATATAAAAATCTGATAATAATTGTAGATTTGCGCTTGAGTAGCGAATGACATAAATAATAGGCATACTACTAGCAATATTTTTTTGATCTTCATACTTGTTCTTTAAAAAGTGATTAGGTTTCAAAAAGTGGGTGGTAAGAAGTCATACTACAACTAAAACCAAATTTAATACCACTAATGTTTGGAAACGTGAACTTTCGAAAGGTTTCATTACATGAATGCTGGTTTTTTGATTGTTTGAATTTTTTCAAACAGAGTATTAGGTAGTAAATAAGTTAATATGATTGAGAAATTAGAAGAAATAAAAGCGAGGTTTGAAGAAGTTGGTCAGCTGATCGTGCAACCAGAAGTAACATCTGATATGGCAACTTTCACAAAACTCACAAAAGAGTATAAAAAACTTGAAAAAATCGTCAAGAAGTACGACGAATATACGCTGGTAACAGGTAATCTCAAGAGCGCCAAGACGGTTTTAGAAACAGAGAAGGACGAGGAGTTTCGTGAAATGGCTAAAATGGAATTGGACGAGTTGACGCCTAAAAAAGAAGTCTTGGAGGAGGAATTAAAAGTAATGCTTATCCCTCAGGATCCAAATGATGAGAAAAATGCCATACTTGAAATCAGAGCAGGCGCTGGCGGAGATGAGTCTTCTATTTTTGCGGGGGATTTATTTAGAATGTATCAGCGCTATTGTGATAATCAGAAATGGACTCTTGCCATCAATGAATTTGTGGAAGGGACTGCTGGGGGGTATAACAAAATTGTTGCGTCTATTACCGGTGACGAAGTCTATGGAAAATTAAAGTTTGAATCTGGTGTTCATCGGGTACAACGTGTTCCCGCCACTGAGTCTCAAGGAAGGGTGCATACTTCAGCTGCTAGTGTGGCGGTGTTACCGGAAGCAGAAGAAGTCGATTTTAAACTCAATTTAGGCGATATTAAAAAAGACACCTTTAGAGCTTCAGGAGCTGGTGGTCAGCATATCAATAAAACGGAATCAGCGGTACGTTTAACTCACCTTCCCTCTGGAATGGTGGTGGAGTGCCAGGACGGTCGTTCTCAACATGCCAACTATGATAAAGCCTTGACCGTACTAAGATCACGACTATATAAAATAGAAGTGGAGAAAAAGAATGCGGAAATCAGTGCTCATCGTAAGTCATTGGTGGGAAGTGGAGACAGATCTGACAAAATTCGCACATACAATTATCCGCAAAGCCGCGTTACAGATCATAGAATTAACAAAACCAGCTACAATCTTTCTGCAGTAATAGATGGTGATCTGGATGATTTTATCGAAGCGTTGCGAATAGCTGATAATGCTGAAAAGATGAATGCTGATCAGTAATCTCGGTATTATTTTATACTAACTTGAAGAATTTTTACCTGATATTTTTCCTGTTTTTATTGTTTGTTTGGGCCTGCGAACCAACAAATGAAATAATTGACCAAAACTTTAATGGAGGATTAGGATTATCTCAAGATACCATTCGATTTGATACCTTGTTTACAAGCAGGGGAAGTACCACTAAACGGCTTTATATAAGAAACGAGCATAATAAAGCGCTTAAAATTAGCAATATGTCATTGGGTACGGGCGTGAATTCACCCTATTCGATGATCGTAAATGGTACTTATGGTAAAAATTTTCAGGATGTGGAAATACTAGGCAACGATAGCCTGATGGTATTAGTGGAGGTGCTGATTGATCCGATGGATCAGGATCTTCCATTTCTTGTTCGCGATTCTATTGTGCTACAAACCAATCAGAAGCAACAAGATGTCAAACTTATTTCATGGGGCCAGGATGCTAATTTTTTAGGAGACTCCATTTTAGCATGTAACAGTATTTGGGAAGGAACCAGACCCTATGTGCTGTATAAATCTATTCTAGTTGATTCACTATGCACATTGGAGATTCGAGAAGGCGTTTCTGTTTATTGCGCACCCAATGTGAATATTTATGTAAAAGGGTCTGTTAAAATGAAGGGTACGGCCGCTGACAGGATTGTAATCAGAAATGACCGTCTCGAACCGTATTATGAAAATGCATTTGGACAATGGGGAGGTGTTTATTTATTGACAGGGAGTAAAGATAATCGCATGGAGTTCGTAACTCTTAGAAATGGTCAAATTGGAGTACGGGTAGGAACTCCTGATAATGACACGATACCTGATTTAATAATGAAAAATGCCATTATCGAGAACATGAGTCAATCAGGAATGTTGTGTTTTACTTCAGATGTATATCTCGATAATACCTTGATTGATAATTGCCGGGAGCTAGTAATTGGTAATCTCGCAGGAGGTAATTACACGTATATTAATTGCACATTTGCCAATTATTCGTTCGATTTCATCCGAGAGAGCCCTGTTTCTTATTTTTCTGATTTTGTTTTGTTAGACAATGGAGAGGTTTTAAAAGAAGATATAAACCTGGCCATGGCTAATACAATTATATATGGTGATTTAGAAAATGAGGTAGAGCTTGACTTTACTGGTGAAACAAGAGCGGAATTATTGTTGGCGAATAATTTGTTTAAAACTACAAATACCGATTTGGATATAAATGACAATATTCTGAATCAGGATCCGGAATTTAAATCTCCATTTAATTATGATTTTCATTTGGATACGCTATCACCTGCAAAAGACAATGGACTGGACTTGGATTTAACGATTGACCTTGATAGTGCCACCAGAGATAATCTACCAGATATTGGTGCATACGAATATAAAATTGAATAAAACATGTTGTGTTTTCAAAAAGAAATCAGTCTATCACAATTTCCTCGGGGCTTTCATCTCATCACCCGTGAAATTCTTCATGCTATTCCTGAAATCAACCAAATAGAAATTGGCAGTTTGCAAGTGTTTATCAAACATACATCTGCATCACTGACCATAAATGAGAATGCGGATCCGACGGTACGGAAGGATTTCGAAAGCCACTTTAATAAGTATGTGCCTGAAAATGCTCCATACTACCAGCATGATTATGAAGGATCAGATGATATGCCTGCGCATATTAAATCATCTCTGTTAGGAGCTTCAGTTTTGATTCCAATTTCGCGAGGTAAACTTAATATGGGTACCTGGCAGGGAATATACTTGTGTGAGCACCGTAATTACGGGGGATCAAGAAAGATAGTGATTACCGCTATGGGTAGCAAAAGGTCATAAAAAAAGGCTGCCCCAAAAATGGGGCAACCTTTAATATGATAAACAGCTAACTAAATTCTTTTATCGGGTTACATACATGTCATGGATATCTTCCAGAAACAAGGTGTACATATTCTGATACAGTTGCAAAAAATTATTCGCACTTGAATGATCAGCATATGGAGCATAAAAATGCTCAGAACTTACGTTTTTTCCAATCATTAGGTAAGAAATATTTGCTGTTGACCGATTTGTAAAGATTCCTTTGACTAATTGATCTGTCCACCAGGTATTTGCAGGTATTTGTTTATACCCCGTTTCTGTGATCGCTGTAACCTTACTGTGTTCTATTCCTAATTTGTTTAGCACCAATAGTTTATTCGATAATTCTATTGAAAAATCTTCCTGACCCTGATCATAAAGATTCAAACCAATAATGTCAACGTAGTCATCTCCAGGATAGTATTCTATAAATTCATCGGTTGACGAAAAAGCATCTGTGGAATAAGCAAAAATGATATTTCTTAACCCTTTTTCTTTAACCAGGTAATTAGTGGTAAATTTCCACAGTTCTTTATAATCTTCCGGTGTACAATTTTCTTTTGACCACCATTGATTTTCCAGGCTGTTTTGATGAAAAGGTCTGAAAATAAAGGGTATGATTTTCTTGTCGCTTTTACCAATGTTAAGTTGTTGGGCAAATGCAGCAAAAGCATCTAGCCTTACTTTATACTTATCGTGATACTTACCGCCAGGAAGAATAGTTGAAATAATTGGAGATTCATCCGTTTTGTTTGTAGCCAAATTATATATGTCCCAACGAATGGTGTTGACACCACCGCTTTTGTAAGTTAGCTGTATCCATTTGATCATCATATCAAAACTAATACCATCCGGATTTTGATCTTTGAGGCCGATATTAGTTACGTCCCAACCAAAGACTGCAGGGAAATCATTGCATACTTCCATGATGTCTGACCGTCCATCTTCAAGCTTCCAGTTGACCCCCATGGTCAAGTCATCTTCATGGCCAAACATTACTCCATTGCTGCTAATGTTGATTAAATTCGCGTATAAAGATTGCGTAGGAGCGGTAGAATTTTTATTTATTAACTCATATTTGTCAAATTGAGCAAAGGAGAAAAAAGGTGAAATGCAATACAAAATTGCAAAGGAAAAAGAGATTAAATATTTCATAACTATCTTATTAATAGGGATTAATAGTTTTGTTATTAAAGTATAAATTTAATAAAAATCTGTAAAAATGCAATATCTGCTACTAAGCAACTCTACTATGCCTGGTCAGGCTTATTTTGAATGGCCGAAAAAACATGTCATTTCTTTTCTTGGAAATGCTCCGTTAAAGTTAATGTTCATTCCATTTGCAGGAGTTACGTTTTCATATGATGAATACTTCCAATCGGTTAAAAAAGCTTTTGAATCGATGGGGTATCATCTGGAAAGCATCCATTTGCATGAAAATAAAATGAAAGCAATTGAGGAGGCTGAAGGGATAGTGGTTGGTGGTGGAAATACCTTCCATTTGTTGAGCCAATTATATCATTTTGAGCTCATCGAGCTTATTCGTCAAAAAGTGGAAAGCGGTACACCATTTATAGGTTGGAGCGCAGGGTCAAATATTGCGGGCCCTACTATCAAAACGACCAATGATATGCCCATCATCGAACCTCCATCTTTTAAAGCGATTAATTTTGTGCCGTTTCAGATCAACCCTCATTACACCGAAAAAACGATAGACGGGCATGGTGGGGAATCCCGCGATCAACGGATATTGGAGTTTTTAGAAGTGAACAAGGAAAGTAAAGTGATTGGGCTTCCGGAAGGAATGTTTGTTCAAAGGAAAAATGATGAACTAATACTGGGAGGAACAGGTAGTGCCAAATTGTTTGAATGGAATAAAAAACCGGTCGATTTACCATTGGGAGATAAAATCAACCGGTTTATTAATTTATAATTCCCTGATCCAAATGTTTTTGAAGCGAACCTTATTGCCATGATCCTGTAGTCTTAATGGCATTTTGGCTGGGTGAGCAGTGTATGATGGTTTTCCTATATAAACTGTTGGTCCTTTTAATTCCACATTGTTTTGAATAAGAACACCGTTATGTAAAACAGTTACATAAGCTGGAGAAAGTAGTTTACCTTTTTTGTCAAATTGCGGAGCTGTAAAAATCACATCATAGGTTTGCCATTCTCCCGGAGCCTTACTTGCATTGACTAATGGGATGTGTTGTTTATAGATACTTCCAGCTTGCCCGTTAGAGTAGGTTTTATTTTCAAATGAATTAAGCACCTGAAGCTCATATAGACTCATTAGGAATATTCCACTATTACTATATCCCTGGTCACTCACACCTTCCATTACAGGAGATAACCATTCTATGTGTAATTGAAAATTGTCAAATTCCTTTTTGGTTTCGATAGCTCCATTGCCAGGTTTAACTACGATTTCGCCATTTTCAATTTCCCAACCTGCCTGCGAGTGGTCAAAGTTTTCATCCAATTTTGCAATGACTTCAGCTACTCCTTCGGCAGTAGTTGGTTCTCCTTTAAACTGTGGATTTTGCCATTCACTTAAATTTTTTCCATCAAATAAAATGATTGCGTCAGATGGCGCTGCGGTTGCATTACCTGGAGTTACTACTTCTGGAACAGGTTCCCATACTTCGGTTAATTTCGGATCGTTATCTTGTTGAGCTATGGCTTGGAATGCTGTTAATGAGAGTATGATTAAAAGTAACTTCTTCATATTGTACATTGTTAGTTTAAAATTTTAGGTCCATTTTTATTTACTTGAGACACATATACTTCACTTTCAATCTCTAGATTAGCAAAGACCGTGCTCATTGCTTTTGCGGTCTTTTCAGCGGTTTCTTTAGAATCACTTAATGCAAATATGGATGGCCCGGATCCTGATATACCAGCTCCCAGTGCTCCGGCATTTAACGCAGCACTTTTCACCTCGTCATAACCCGGAATCAGAATGGAGCGAATCGGTTCTACAATATGATCATGCAAAGACCTGCTTAATAATTTCAAATCTGGCAATAACAGTCCTGCTATTAATCCAGCCACATTTCCCGATTGTTTTACCGAATCCTTAAACTGAATGTCTTTGCGAAGAATTTCTCTGGCATCTTTGGTTTTCACTTCTATCTGTGGGTGAATAATAGTTGCAAATAGATTTTCAGGAACGGGAAGCTTGATAGTATCAAGTGGATTATAACTTCTTATTAATACCAATCCACCAAAAAGTGCAGGAGCTACGTTGTCAGCATGGGCAGCTCCAGATGCTGCTCGCTCTCCTTCCATGGCATAGGGAAGCAGCTCTTCAATACTTTTGGGTTGACCCATTAATTCATTAATAGCAAAAATGGCCGCAGCTGAACTTGCTGCACTAGAACCCAGACCACTACCCAAAGGCATCATTTTATGCAATTCTATATCAATTCCTTGAGTGGAACCCAGGTCTTTTAAAAATCTCTTTATGACTACGCTACAAGTGTTCTTATCCGCATCATAGGGTAATTTGCCTTCGTCCCCTGTAATGGATGTAATAATGACCTCTTTCGAATTAGTTTTCTTGAGAATGATTTCATCTCCGGGGGCGTCAACAGCAAAGCCAAGGATATCAAATCCGCAGGTAACATTGGCCACTGTAGCCGGTGCAAATACTTTAATTCGTTCCATCAGGGGCGAATATAAAAAATTGATGTCAATAAGTAGGCATGATCAAGCCATGGAAGAAGAGAAACGGGAAAACATTTTAGATTGAGGATGTGTTCCTTAAATTAGCTCAAAATTCTGTTGGAAATATGTTCCCTTTAAAACAAACTGAAGAGATTGAAATATTTGATGCGCTATTTGATGAAAAGGGGGTGAGGGTGTGTGTAAAAAGGGAAGATCAGCTAGATGATTTTATAAGCGGAAATAAATACAGGAAGCTTAAATACAATTTAGTTAAAGCAAAATCAGAAGGGCATAAAAAGTTATTAACGTTTGGAGGTGCTTACTCCAATCATATTCATGCGCTGGCGTATGCAGGCCATAAATTTAATTTTGAAACCATTGGAATCATAAGAGGTGAAAGAATAGAGCCGTTAAATCCTACATTGAGCGATGCTGAAAAATTTGGGATGACCTTAAAATTCATTGATCGCTCTACCTATAAATCAAAATTGGATCCGAAGGTAGTTGCTCAGTTTAAAGAAGAATTTGGAGACTTTTACCTTGTCCCGGAAGGAGGATCAAATGTGTATGCGGTGGAGGGATGTGAAGAGATCATTGATCAAATAAACTTCAACTTTGATTTTATCTGTTGTGCCTGCGGAACAGGTGGAACGCTTGCCGGAATAATTTGTGGTTTAAAGGGGCAAGTCAAAGCACTCGGATTTCCGGTATTAAAAGGTGGTGGATTTTTATCTGCGGACATTGAGGAGCTGATTTTCCTGAGATCGTCTAAAAAATATACCAACTGGCGTTTGATGTTAGATTATCATTTTGGGGGCTATGCCAAATACGAATGGGATTTGATTCATTTCATAAATGAGTTCAAGGAAAAACACCATATTCCTCTCGATCCAATCTATACTGGTAAGATGATGTTTGGAGTGTTCGATTTGATTAAAAAGGATTTTTTTCCTCCGGGATCAAGAATTCTGGCAATTCATACCGGTGGCCTGCAGGGTATAAGAGGATTTAATGAACGATTTGGGGAACTAATAAAATAAGTTCAACGAGGTTTCAAACCTCGTTGAACTTTGATTTGATTTTGTCACCTCTACAGATTTAATTGATTGGACTAATAGTAGGAATATTCATAGGTTAAATAATATTCAAGTTCCCCTGAAGTATTATAAGCGTAGCTTTTGGTTCTCACACCATATTCATCATATTCAAAAATGTATTTTGTGTGTTTATTGCTCAATTCAATAACGTTATCATGTTCGTCATAATTTAGCTGATAGGTAAGATCATTTTGACGTATCTGGATCACTTTGTCCTCCAGGTTGTATTTTAAATAGCTCGAAGTTGAATGTTTTTCAACCTTATCTTTTGAGAAATACCTTTGCGAATTAGTATTCCACTCGTAAAGTCTTCCTTTATGGTCGTATGAAAAATTATTTTCAACTCTAAAATTCGGAAAAGATTTATTATCACTGGAGGAGTTGCGAAGTCCGTAAATAATTTTTAAAGGAAGTCCTCTTGAATCCTGGGTAAAGTGGGTTTCTATGGAAGAATCATTATAATCTTTAGACATAGAAAGTTTTGATTTAGCGAACCAATTGGGATTCACTAACAAAGAAACTATTTCATTACTGATTGGGTGATAATCTAGATTCCATATAATATTATTATTCCGGAATATAGGAAAGTGTCGATTATTCAATACCGCTTTGAAATCATCATTTGAATTTTCAGCGAATGTACCTTTTTTGAGTTCCTGTATTTCACCTGATGGGGTGAATTTAGCCCAACTGTAGTATTGCCCATCATAAGTAGGCATATCACCATATTCATCATGGTAAACTACTTTTAGACTTTTTAATTTTTTTCCATTTGTGAAAATAAGCCCTTCATCCAGTTCCTTTTCGCAAGAAAATGCCAGAAATAAACCGGTTAATATTGGAATTAGAAATAGTAGTCGGATTCTATAGACAGCTGGTGTTTTAGTCCTAAATAATTGTTCTATTCTATGTTTTAATGGAGGTTGTGCAAATGAATGGATTAGCTGGGTTTGATTTATCGTTTGGGCATAATTCAATAGCATTTGAGAATAAAAACGCTTTCCGGCTTTTTCACTCATTCTTCGATCTGCCAAGTATTCATGAACCGTTTTTAGTTCTTTGATTAGCAAATATATCATTGGGTGAAACCACAAAATAATTTTCGTTACTTCAAAAAGAATCAGATCCATAGTATGTTTTTCCCTTACATGAACTAATTCATGCTCAATAGCGGTTTTAATTTCTTTTTGAGAAGAAAATAGGTTTGGGTTGATATAAATGAGATTGAAAAATGAACAGGCAGGTTCATTGGTAATTTGTAGATATACTTTAAAGCCTTCATATTGAAAAATATTCTCCTTCTTTTTTCTGAATAGTGAAAGTATAGATAGCAATAATTTGATTGATAAAAATACTACTCCAAGCATATAAATAATGATAATCAGAGTATATGGATTGGTTTTAACAATTGCGACTAGCTCTACTTCTTTCGATTGAACAGGCACATTTTGCTTTTGAGATTCGGAGATATTCAAGTTTTCCTGAGGTGTCTTCGGTTGTGTAAGCAAGTTGTGGATATTGGTTTGTGGAAGTGAGGTGTTTTGGACTTTCAAATTAAGCGATGGGATTATAAAGGAAATTAGGATGGAAGAAATCAGAAAAGTTCTTCTTAAGCGGTAGAAAGTAAGATTTCGAATGAATATTTGGTATGAAACGGATAGGACTACCAAGCAAATTGAGACGTCTATTAAATAATTTAAGAAATGATGCATGCCTATTGATTTTTTTGGTCAATGATCTTTTTAATTTCTTCTATCTCCTCATTGCTAATGGTCTCTTTTTCCACCAAAAACGAAACAAGTTGTTTGGAAGAGCCTTCAAAATAATTGGAAATGAGGCTTTTAATCTCAAATTTTTTATAGGAGGCTTTACTTATAGCAGGGAAATATTCATAGGTTTTACCGTAGGCTTTAAAATCGACAAAACCTTTCTTTACAAGTATTCTAACGATGGAAGAAATGGTGTTGTAAGGAGGTTTTGGATCCTCCATTTTATCAATAATATCCTTAACAAATCCTTGCTTTATCTCCCAGAGAATTCGCATTACAGGTTCTTCGGCTTTCGTTAATTTCTCCATATCAACTGTATTTACAATTTCAAAACTGATAATACAATTATATAACTTATAAATCAGTTATACAAATTCTACACAGAATCGGTGTTGTCAAATTAAATTTTTTATACTTAAAAATTTAAGAAAAAAGAAAGGAGGTTAATTATTAGATGGGGGATTGGTTATTTCAACTTCTTCTCCAATTCAGAGATTCTTTTTTCGTGATCAGCATAATGTTCTGCCGTGAAAGCCATAAAATCAGTTATTTTGTGTTGAAAATCTTTGAAGGCATTTCCCAGACCTTTAACACCCTCATGTAGGTATTCAATCTTTGCCTCCATCATGTTCAATGATTTATTGATCTTCTTTTTGTAATCTTCAAAATCTTTCATGTATTCTTTATACGAATAAATTCAAAAAAAATAAATGTTGAAGATGATATTATAGTGAATCAATCACTCCATTTTCAATCATTTTAAGGCCTTTGTTAAAGGCTTTTTTTAATGGTGCAAATTCATTGGTTAGATTAACCCGAGCTTCACCTCCATTATCATCATTTGGAAAACCAAAAGCATTAATAGTGGTTTTAACCTGATAACTTGATTCAACAGTATGATTCTCAATATCATAAATTCTAAATATCAGACTGCATTTATTGAGCTCATTACATATTTTATCAGCGAGGCGCTTTACCAAGATTCTAATCCACTTTCCGATAAGGCCCATAAGGTATTAGATGCACTCGGTAAAAAAGCTGATAATGTTGTAAAGCAATTACGGAAATCCTCTCTGGAAAA
>JBNLGO010000076.1:0-17764 GCA_050306095.1 Cyclobacteriaceae bacterium | reverse complement strand
CTTTTACAATTGTTAGAGGCAAGACTTGATAATGTAGTTTATCGATTAGGTATAGCACCTACAAGAAGAGCTGCTCGTCAATTAGTACTTCATAAACATATTATTGTAAATGGAGATGTAGTAAACATCCCTTCATTTTCAGTAAAAGTTGGAGATATAATTTCAGTAAGAGAAAAATCAAAATCATTACTGGCAATCACAAATAGCTTAGCTGGTAGTAGCGCAAAGAAATACCCATGGTTAGAATGGGACGGTAGTGAAATGGCTGGTAAAATGATTAATGCCCCTCAAAGGGAAGAGATTCCTGAAAATATTCAGGAACAATTAATAGTTGAACTTTATTCTAAGTAATAATTTACACTTACAAGAAAATATAAAATGTCTATACTAGCATTTCAAATGCCTGAAAAGGTGGTAATGGAAAAAGCTGATGATTTCAAAGGCTTATTTACATTTAAACCACTAGAAAAAGGATACGGAGTCACAATTGGGAATGCCCTAAGAAGAATTCTACTTTCTTCTTTAGAAGGGTATGCAATTACAGGAATTAAAGTTCCTGGTGTATTGCATGAATTTTCAACAATCGAAGGTGTAATAGAAGATGTTTCTGATATTATTTTGAATTTAAAAATGGTTAGATTCAAAAAGATCTCAGATACCGTTGAAACCAAAATCACAATTCCTGTAAAAGGACAAAAAGAGTTAAAAGCTAGTGATATTGCTAAGCATACTTCTTCTTTCGATATCCTTAACCCTGAATTAGTGATTTGTAATCTTGACGATTCAGTTGAATTTGAAGTGGAGTTGACAGTTGAAAAAGGAAGAGGGTATGTTCCTGCTGAGGAAAATAAACCAAGTGAACAAGTGTTTGGTTTTATTCCAATTGATGCAATCTTTACCCCAATTAAGAACGTCAAGTTCAAGGTAGAAAATACAAGGGTAGAACAAAAAACTGACTATGAGCAGTTGATGATTGAACTGGAAACAGATGGTTCTATACACCCTGAAAATGCACTTAAAGGAGCTGCAAATATTCTTATTAAACATTTCATGTTATTCTCAGATCAAACAATGATCTTAGAAACAGCTGATCAGAAAGAACCTGACGCAGTTGATGAAGAAATGCTTCATATGAGAAAATTATTGAAAACTCCATTGAGTGATTTAGACCTTTCAGTTAGAGCTTACAATTGTTTGAAAGCAGCTGATGTAAAATCATTAGGTGATTTAGTAAGGTTAGAAATTTCTGATATGATGAAATTTAGAAACTTTGGTAAAAAGTCACTTGCTGAATTGGAGCAATTAGTAGCTGAAAAGAATTTGACATTCGGAATGGATCTTTCTAAATACAAACTAGAAGAAGAATAATAGCGATGAGACACGGAAAGAGATTTAACCACTTAGGAAGAACTGCGCCACATAGAAAGGCTATGCTATCTAATATGGCTTCTTCGCTGATATTACATAAAAGAATTTCTACAACTGTTGCTAAAGCAAAAGCTTTAAGAAAGTATGTAGAACCTATTATCACAAAATCAAAGGATGATACTACACATTCTCGAAGAACTGTATTTTCTTATCTTCAAGATAAAGAGACTGTAAAAGTCTTGTTTGATGATGTAGCTGAAAAAATATCTTCAAGACCTGGCGGATACACCAGAATAATTAAAACTGGAAACCGATTAGGTGACAATGCAGAAATGTGTATCATAGAATTGGTTGATTACAATGAATTGTTATTGGCTGATAGCAGTGCATCTACCAAGAAGAAAACACGTAGAAGAGGTGGTAAGAAAGCTTCTGGTAGCGATACTGGAGCCGTAAAAGCTGCAGAAAAAGTAGAGGCAAAAGCTGAAGTTGTTGAAGAAGCAGTAGAGGAGAAGGTAGAAGAAACTAAAGCGGAGGAAAAAGCTGCTACTGAGGAGCAAGTAGAGGCAAAAGCAGAAGAAACTCCTAAAGCGAAGGAAGAAAAACCTTCAGAAGATTCAAAAAAGGATGATGATGCAGAAGAAAAAGAAAAATAAAATTTTCTTTTAAAATATAAATAGGGATTGGACACTTGGTTCAATCCCTATTTTTTTGTCCTTTTTAGAATTGGCAAATTTATATGAGAAGAATCATTTATTATGTTTGTATTAATATCTTAATTTTGTCGCAATTAAAGAAGTGCATATGACTTATAACCAAGGAAGCAAAGCTGTATTAATGTTAGAGGACGGATCTGTATTTGAAGGAAAGTCTATTGGTAAAAAAGGGACTTCCGGAGGTGAGATTTGTTTTAATACCGGTATGACGGGTTACCAGGAAATTTACACAGACCCATCTTACTATGGTCAGATAATAGTAAACACAACTTCCCATATTGGTAATTATGGTGCAAAAGATGTAGAACAAGAATCATCTAAAGCAAAGATATCGGGTTTGGTTGTTAACGAGTATTCAAGCATTTATAGTCGGAAAACAGCCTCAAGCTCATTGCAGGAATATTTGGAGAAAAATAATGTAGTTGGTATTTCAAATATTGATACACGTAAAATTGTGCGTCATATCAGGGATACAGGAGCTATGAATGCTATCATTTCTTCAGAAGAAACAGACCCTGTTAAATTAGGTGAATTACTTAAAAAAGTTCCTTCAATGAAAGGATTGGAGCTTTCCTCGAAAGTGTGTTCCCAAGAGTCAATTGTAATTGGAAATGAAGATGATGCTAAATATAAGGTTGCTGTACTGGATCTTGGGGTTAAAACGAGTATTTTAAATAATCTCACTACAAGAGGATGTGTATGCAAAGTATTTCCAGCTAAAACTACTTTTGAGGAGATGAAAGAATGGAATCCTGATGGTTTCTTTATTTCAAATGGCCCAGGTGATCCTGAAGTAATGGATTATGCTATTGCCACGGTGAAAAAATTAATCAATAGTGATATTCCAGTTTTTGGAATCTGTATGGGGCATCAAATAATTGCCTTAGCCAGTGGTATATCTACTTTTAAAATGCACCATGGTCATCGTGGTTTAAACCACCCAATTAAAAATTTAGAAACAGGTTTATGTGAAGTGACCTCTCAAAATCATGGATTTTGTGTCTCAAAAGAAGATATAGAAAAATCTGATACAGTAGAAGTAACTCATTTAAACCTTAATGACAATACCGTAGCAGGAATTAAATTAAAAGGAAAAAAAGTTTTTTCAGTGCAGTACCATCCGGAATCATCACCAGGACCGCATGATTCCAGGTATCTGTTTGATAAATTTGTTCAACAAATGTCTAATAAATAATATCCAGAACTATGAGTTTAATAGAAAGCGTCCACGCAAGGCAAATCCTTGACTCCAGAGGTAATCCTACAGTTGAGGTAGATGTAGTAACAGAAACCGGCATCTATGGAAGAGCAGCAGTACCTTCAGGTGCTTCTACAGGAGTTAATGAAGCTGTTGAGTTAAGAGATGGAGAAAAAGGAAAATACCTTGGTAAGGGTGTTTTGAAAGCAGTAGAAAATGTAAATGAAACTATTGCTCCGGAAATAATTGGATTATCAGTTTTTGACCAAAAATTGATTGATAAAATCATGGTTGAGCTTGATGGAACTGAAACTAAAGGAAAGCTTGGTGCAAATGCTATTCTTGGTGTTTCTCTTGCTGTGGCAAAAGCTGCTGCTGAAGAGCTTGGATTACCATTGTTCAGATACATTGGTGGTGTGAATGCATATTCATTGCCTGTTCCAATGATGAACATCATTAACGGTGGTTCGCACTCTGATGCTCCTATTGCTTTCCAGGAATTTATGGTAAGACCAGTAGGTGCTCCTACTTTTTCCGAAGCATTAAGAATGGGTGCTGAAATTTTCCATAGCTTGAAAAAAATCATTAAGGAAAAAGGTTTGAGTACTGCAGTTGGTGATGAAGGTGGTTTTGCACCTAACTTCTCTGGTGGTACTGAAGAAGCTCTAGAAAGCATTTTAAAAGCTATTGAAAACGCAGGTTACAAACCAGGTGATGATGTGAAAATCGCACTTGATTGTGCATCTTCAGAATTTTATGAAGATGGAAAATATCTTTACAACAAATTTGAAGGTGAAAGCGGAGCAGTAAGATCAAGAGAAGAGCAAGTAGAATACTTGGCTTCGTTGGTTGAAAAGTATCCAATAGATTCAATCGAAGACGGTTGCGATGAAAATGACTGGGAAGGTTGGAAATTATTGACTGATAAAATCGGTGATAAATGCCAATTAGTGGGTGATGACTTATTTGTGACGAATGTTAAGTTCTTGAAGAGAGGAATTGATGAAGGATCTGCTAATTCAATCCTTATTAAAGTTAACCAAATTGGTACGCTTTCTGAAACATTAGATGCCATAGAAATGGCTCATAAAGCTGGATTTACAGCAGTTATTTCTCACAGATCTGGTGAAACTGAAGATGCAACAATTGCAGACATTGCTGTAGCAACTAATGCTGGACAAATCAAAACTGGTTCGTTGTCAAGATCAGATAGAATGGCAAAATACAATCAGTTATTGAGAATTGAAGAGGAATTAGGCGAAACTGCTTACTATCCTTCAAACAAATAAAAATAACGCTTATAAATAATGGAGGCCATTCTTCTCAGGATGGCCTTTTTTTATGCGTTGATCAGACATATGACTTACATAATATAACCATTTTTATTGTAAAAAGTTGTGTCAACAATTATTAAAATTCTTTTCGGATATCTATTTCTGTAATTTTTTAACTTCTCTTGTTCAATTCTTTATTTTTATACTTGTAAAAATAATTTCTAATGCTTCGAGAAACTCCATTGGCTGAACGGGTTAGACCTTTTACACTAGATGACTTAATTGGTCAGGATCATTTGGTAGGAAAAGGTAGTGTTTTAAGAAAATCCATTGAAAATGGAAAAGTACCATCCATGATATTCTGGGGTCCCCCGGGTGTAGGTAAAACTACTCTAGGTAACATTATAGCCAATCAGATAAAAAAGTCCTTTTACACATTAAGTGCAATTAGTGCTGGTGTGAAAGATGTACGGGAAATCATCGATAAGGCGAAAAGAATTGGGCATGCCATTTTATTTATAGATGAAATCCATCGATTTAATAAGTCACAGCAAGACGCTTTATTAGGTGCTGTTGAAAAAGGAACAATCACTTTAATAGGAGCTACCACAGAAAATCCTTCTTTTGAAGTAAATGCGGCGCTATTGTCAAGATGCCAGGTGTATGTATTGAAGGCGCTTTCGAAAGAAGATTTGTTGAAAATCGTCAAGAGTGCTTTAGAGAAAGATCCTGATTTCAAGAAATTAAAAGTTGATATCAAGGAAGATGAGGCGTTGTTACAATTGTCGGGAGGGGATGCAAGAAAGATTCTCACCTTAGTAGATTTGATTATTGAGTCAAATGGGAAAAACAAAAAAGTAGTGATCACCAATAAATTGGTATTTGAGATTGCCCAGCAGAAAATGGCCATTTACGATAAATCGGGCGAGCAACACTACGATATAATATCCGCTTTTATCAAATCAATGCGGGGCAGTGATCCTAATGCAGCTGTGTATTGGTTGGCCAGGATGATAGAAGGAGGAGAAGATGTGAAATTTATCGCTCGAAGGATGCTAATATTGGCTAGTGAAGATATTGGAAATGCAAATCCAACAGCGCTGGTAATTGCAAACAATTGTTTTCAGGCTGTAAATGTAATAGGATATCCCGAGTCACGAATAATATTGTCACAATGTGCTATTTACCTTGCTTCCTCTCCTAAAAGCAATGCCAGTTATGAAGCCATAAATTTGGCTCAACGAAAAGTAAGCGAAACGGGAGATCTTTCTGTCCCGCTTCATATTAGAAATGCACCTACAAAATTAATGAAGGATCTTGGTTATGGTTCGGGATATAAATATTCACATGCCTATTCAGGAAACTTTGAAGAGCAGGAATACTTACCGGAAGAAATAAAAGGTACTACTTTTTTTGAACCCGGTGAAAATGCAAGAGAAATGGAGATGAGAAAACGATTGAAATTGCTCTGGAAAGAAAAATATAATTATTGAATAATGTGATTGACTGCCTCACTGATATGATCAATTATATCTCCGGCAATTAAACTTGTCTCACTTAATTTTTCCATTGCAATATCTCCTGCAAGCCCATGAATAAAAACAGCTGACAGAGCGGCATTTTCTGAGGAAAATCCTTGTGCAAGCAAAGAGGTGATCATACCTGTCAATACATCACCAGATCCAGCCGTTGCCATCCCGGGATTTCCAGTTGAATTAAAAAAGACCCTACCATCAGGCAAACTTACAGATGTGTATGAGCCTTTCAATACAATGATCACCTTATGCGATTTGGACCATTCCTGCTGTTTTGCTAATCGGTCGAAATCATTTACCCAATCTCCCGCTAATCTTTTAAACTCGCCTGGGTGGGGGGTGAGAATGGAATTTTCAGGAATACTGTTTTTCAGGTCCTCATGTTGCGATATGAGATTAATAGCATCCGCGTCAATCACAATTGGGTTGTGATAACTTTTAAAGAGTTGTGCAATAGTATCAGCAGTGTAAATATTTGTTCCTAACCCTGGTCCTATACCAATAGCATTAAAATTACTTAGGTCTGGAACGTCCTGAATAAACCTGGTTGCAGAGTCAACAGAAACCATTGCTTCAGGTATTGCCACTTGCATGATTTCATATCCACTTTTAGGTACATGAACTGTTAATAAACCTGAACCCATGCGTAAACATGCTTTTGCAGCTAATGTACAGGCTCCCATCTTTCCATAGCTCCCACTGATAATAAGTGAATGACCAAATTGATTTTTATAGCTATGTCTAGATCTTTTCTTGAAAAGACTTTTAATAAAGTTTTTTTCCAGGTAGTAATTGTCCGTTTGCTCCTTATCAAGAAACTCCTGATGAAGACCTATATTGACTGTATGGAATTCTTTTATATACTCTCCGTTTTCCGGCATAAAAAACGCCAACTTAGGTAGTTGAAAGCTAACAGTGTGATCTGACTGTACGATATGTTTAGAGGTGCTTGATTTATCAGCATATAATCCGCTGGGTATATCAACCGAGATAACTTCACAACCCGATTGATTAATGGCCTGAATGGTATGTCCGTAAACACCTGTAATTTTTCTTGTAAGCCCTGATCCGAATAAAGCATCTATAATTTTGTCCCCAGTCTTAAATTCTATATCTAACCCATCCTTTGAAGAAATTTTAATTACATTATACATCTCTTTCAAAGAGAGATAGTTCATTTTAAAATCATTAGACATCCGAGCTTCCGGATTAATGATGTAGGTTATCACTTCCCATCCTTCGGCAGCGAGCATCCTACTAATTGCCATCCCATCTCCACCATTATTGCCTGTGCCACAAAATATATGGACGCGACCTTTTGATGGATAATATCTATTAAACCAGTCTGAAAAATTTTTAGCTGCCCGCTCCATCAATTTGATGGAAGAGATAGGTTCATTTTCAATGGTGAATTGATCCGCTTTTCTTATCTGTGAAGATGAAAGGATTTTCATCCGGGTATTTATTTAAAAGTAAATTTTATGAAGTACTAGTTAGAAAAATAAGCTTATAAAACAAAAAAGGTATTCGCGAAGAAATACCTTTTGTTTTGCTATTTTTTTACTGTTACGGATTTTATGAGCTGCTGTAAGTCGTTATCCTCCACTTGTTTTTTCTTGTCAGCTATTTCGAGGAATTTATCATACAGTAATTGAAGTTTTTCTGGGTCTTCTATCTTATATCCGATTTTTTCAAGACGATGTTTCAATGCGTGCCTTCCACTTCGGGCAGTAAGAATAATATCCGACCGATCAACACCAACATCTTCAGGTTTAATTACTTCATAATTATCACGGTTTTTCAAGAAGCCGTCTTGATGAATTCCCGAGGAATGAGCAAATGCATTCTTACCAACAATTGCTTTATTAGCTTGAACCGGCATTCTCATCATCGATGACACGAGTTCGCTGGTTGATTTCAATAATTTAGTGTTGATATTGGTATCTGCTCCAAGATGCTTGTGACATTTTAAGATCATCACAGTTTCTTCTAATGATGTGTTGCCGGCTCTTTCACCTACACCATTCATTGTGACTTCTGCCTGACGAGCTCCATTGGCAATTCCCGATATTGTATTGGCTGTAGCCAGACCCAGGTCATTATGGCAATGAACACTTATGATAGCCTTATGCACATTTTTGACATTTTCCATGATAAACTTGATCTTCTCACCAAATAGCCATGGTAAGTTATAACCTGTAGTATCTGGAATATTAATTACTGTCGCGCCAGCATCTATAACGGATTCAATTACTTTAACCAAGTAATCTAAGTTAGCACGACCAGCATCTTCTGCGTAAAACTCCACGTCTTCTACAAATTTCTTAGCATGTTTTACAGCTTTAACACCTCGCTCTAACACATTGTCATGTGTCGATTTTAATTTTGTTAACACATGGAGATCCGAAACACCTATTCCGGTATGTATTCTTTTTCTTTTTGCAAATCTTAATGCATCAGCTGCTACTTCTATATCTTTTTCTATTGCTCTTGTTAATCCACAAATTACTGGTTCAGAAACTGCTTTTGATATTTCTATAACTGAATTAAAATCTCCCGGACTACTAATGGGAAAACCTGCTTCAATGATATCTACTCCCAATGCTTCCAATGCCCTCGCTATTTCAATTTTCTCTTCTGTATTGAGCTGGCATCCCGGAACTTGCTCTCCGTCCCTTAGTGTGGTGTCAAAAATATATACCTTGTCCATATCCAATCATTTAAAATCTACCTATAAAAAAAAAGCCATCCACAGCAGTTGGGAATGGCAGATAATCTATAATTAACCCAACTTAACATTTAAGATTTCCCAGGAAAATATCCCCAGAAAACACAAATTGAGACGTTGTTAAGTGGATTATCATTTCTTAATCTTGATATAACAAAAATTTCGAAATATATCTTTCCAAACAAGTATTTTTTAAATTAATTAACCTGTTAAACAGCGAAAACACTTGATTATTCAATTGGTGAGTTAAACTTTCCACCAAATAAAATTAACCCTGAGCTACGTTCCGAAATTATGTAGTAAAAAGGTTTGTTTAAAGCAAAGAGTGGTGTGTCTTCATTTACACCTAAATCTTTAATTTCTTTATTATAAGCTGCTTTTCGGCCGGTAATTGATATTAGATTTTTGTTGATGAAATTGCTTGATTTTGAAATTGCTTGCTGTGGCAATTGAGAAGACAATCCTTCTACGATAAATTGATCAATATTATATAGCGAAAAGCTTTTGTCAAATCCAAATTCATAGGTTGAAAGAATGTCGGGAATGGCAATGTTTTGATACGTTTGAGCATCATTGGAGATGAGGTCATCAGCAGAAATTATTTTTCCTTCTATATCACCAGTAATAACTTGCAAGAAGTACTCACCACTACCAATAGGTACGCTGAACGATTGAATACCATCTAATGAGTTGTAAACAGAAACTTCTGTGTCAGTAAACAAATTCATTTTTATGTCATATACCTTTCCGTTTTTATCTGTAAAAGGAGTGGGTATTTGTTTCGCGTTTTTCAACTCAAAAAACGACCCTTTAAAATGACTCAGGTTCACAATTTGAAATTCTGAAGCCTTATCAAATTTATTGATGGTAGAATAATTAAATTCTGATTTTGTTTCAACCCACTTTGAAATATACTTTTCATCAAATGGTTTGTCGGAATATGTTTCCAAAATGTCTGCTCCATAATAGGCGAGAATTTTAGAATACACCTCATTGATTTCTGAAATATGGTAATTTGTCCATACCGAATTGGTAAATCCGACATCCACACCTGGATCAAGCAAAGGAGCCATGGTGCTTAATTCATAAAACGCTTTATTGATTTTGACTTGTGAAAAATCAGGTAGTCCAACGATGGATTTAAACTCATTAAATTTTTCTTCAGATAAGGTGTTTCCCACAATCCCTAATGCAGCTCCTGCACTTATTGGCGAGAAGGAAATGTTTTCTTCAATATCTAAGTTATATTGATTCAATAATTGGAATGCAAATTCATTAGAGGATTCAACCAGGAAGGTTTCTTCTTGGGTAAGTGGACGTGCTTCAATTTGTCCTTCTTTATCTAACCTTTCTTCATCACAAGCTGAAAAAATGATGGTGGAAAACAACATTATCCACCCTAAATATTTCCCTACTTTACCTTTCATCTCATTATTAAATCTTAAAGCATCTATTAATATCTTAAAGACTATCTAGAATTGCAAATGTTTAAAGACTGAAGTGTAAAAATATATGTAATGGTCTTAAGCAATACATACTAAATGTGTCATGTTTTAGATGAGGGAATTTAAAACGACACTTCTAATACTTTATAATTAAGAATTCCGGATAGGTCAACAGGTGAATTTCATTTCTTTTTGAGAATTTGTGTACATCATTGGAAAGGTTTTAACATTTTTACAAATATTAGTGACAGGAAATATTTTTTTGATGAAGAAACTACTTAACCGAATCTATTCTACATATGGGTTTATAGTTTTTGGATTTCTTTTTCTTTTACTATTGCCCTTTTTTCTTCTGTTTATTGCCATTGACGACAAGCATCCCTTTTTGTTTACCTTAAATAGGATTTGGGCCTACCTGTTTTTTGCCATGATTTTCATTCCAATTGAAGTGATTTATGAAGAGCCAATCCCTAAAAAAGGGAAATATGTTTTTTGTGCCAATCACTTCTCATACCTTGATATTCCCATTTTCGGGTACTTAAATTTTAATGCGGCATTTGTGGGGAAAAGCTCCCTGGCCAAAATCCCCATTTTTGGGTTTATGTTTAAAAAGATTCACATCACCGTGGATAGATCAAAGTTAAGAAGCAGGTCTGAAGCATTAAAAAGAGCACTCGATGTGTTGAGCAAGGGGACGAGTTTGATCTTTTTTCCGGAAGGAGGAATTACTTCTAAGCAACCGCCGGCTATGGGGAGTTTTAAAGATGGGGCTTTTAGAGCAGCGGTAGAAAAACAAATTCCCGTTGTACCTGTTACAATTCCCTTTAATTGGATAATTTTGCCGGACGATCATAAGTTTTTGTTACACTGGCGAAGGGCGAAGATTATTATTCATAAACCTATCGTTGTAGAAGGAACGGATGCAGAATCTGTTAAATTTGTAAAAGAAGAAACTTTCAGGGTAATAAATGGTGAGTTGAAAAAATATTATCCGGAAATTATAAATAAGAATTGAATATGAACATTGATAAAAGTGCGCTTCACAAAATTGCTCATTTAGCCAGGCTAGAAATGGATGAAAAGGACGAAACATCTATGGTCAAAGATTTAAATGAAATAATCTCCTGGGTGGAGCAATTAAATGAAGTAGATACAGAAGGTGTAGAGCCGCTTACAAATATGTCGCACGAAGTAAATGTATTTAGGGAAGATAAGGTGCAAGGTCAATTGGATCATGAAAAAGCCCTGAAAAATGCCCCTAAAAAAGATAAAGACTTTTTCAGGGTTCCAAAATTTTTAAACTCTTAAAACCATAAGGTCCGGAGTAAATGTTTGAAAACCTCAACTTTTGGGCTAATTGGTCAAAAAAACAAAAAAGCACACTCACACTATTTTTTGTTTTAGCGCTGCTATCTATAGTGGCTCTAATTATTGCCTATTATTCCGGTGGATCATTTATCATAAGTTGGGAAGATTACAATACAACGAAGCCGGTTCGTATTCTTTTTGATAAATTTCAATCAGGATTATATGAGTTCTCCATTTTTGCAGATCAATATGTGATTACCAGAACTCAAGTACCAGGGGATTCTCATATCAATACCACCTATGCCTATATGTTTTTAGGCTTATTTACAATGTTGATTGTTTTCCTGTATGCGATAGCTACTTCTTTATCAAGATTTTATTTCGTCTTATCCTCCGTATTTTTCGCGTTGATTTTACTGATGTTTCGATTCGAAAACCTTCAGGTATTTGGGTTTTACGGTAAGGAAGTTTATGCCGGGATTTTGGTTTTATTTTTTGGGATAGCCTATTATATGCATGCTATTCAAATAGGTTTTTCGTTGTTTGTCAGGTTTATCGTTCTATTTGTAATTACAATTGGTGTTTGCCTGGTATTGAATTTCTTTTCACAAGTAGAAAATCCCTTTTTATATATATCATCATATCTCGTTGTAGCACCACTTATTCTTTCGGTAATATTTATCCTGCTGTTGGGATTTGAAATCGTTAGAGGTTTTTTCTTGGTGGTTTCGCAGTCAGAGGTAGTGGAAGGGAGGAATAGCTTTGTTCATTTTGCTATCATTACCATTTTTTATCTAGGTGTACTTACCCTTATATTTTTACATAAGCATCATTATATAGAATGGAAAATCGTATTTCTTGATGCTGTTTGGATTTTAGTAGCAGCTAGCGCAATAGGATTTTGGGGATTTAGAAAAAAGGAAGAATTTTTCGAACACATTTTTCCATTCAAACCATTTGGTGCATATATATATATAATTCTGGCAATCATTTGTTTTTCATCGTATGCATATTTTTTTACTACGGCAAACGATCCATTTATTGATATAATTGATGATGCGATCCTAATAACGCAAATGAGTTATGGGTTGCTTTTTCTGGTGTATATTATTGCTAACTTTTTACCAGCAATGGCAGAGGGGCATGCTGTTCATAAAGTACTTTATAAGCCCAAGTTCATGCCTTACTTTTCAGCAAAACTAGCAGCCCTGGTTGGTGTGGTGGCGCTGTTTTTTGTGATTAAAATGGCGCCATACTATCAAGCTTATGCTGGGTATTATATCAGCCTTGCCCAATTGTTTAAAGCAGAAAATGAACATGTAATTGCATCGGAATATTTTAGATCGGCCAATGTGTATGGAAGGCAAACACATTTTGGAAATTATGGATTAGCAGAAATTGCTGAGTCGAACAATAATTATTATAACCGGGATAGATACCTGGCAATTGCCATTAACACACATCCTACTGATTATGTGTATGCTAAATTTGCACACGGTTATCAAATGGCAAAAAAGCCTTTTGATGAAGTTTTTACCTTGAAAAATGGAGTCAATCAATTTCCCGATAGTGGGCCTTTACATAATAATTTAGGATTGTCATTCTCCGCCATTAATATAATAGATACTTCTGTATATCATCTGCGCCAAGCACTATCAAAAAATGTGTCTGAAGAAGCTGCTAGTATAAATCTCCCTGCTGTATTAGCAAAAAGTGAACATGAATTGAATTGGGATAGTCTGGAAAATGTTCATACCAACGCTTCAAATATTGCCGTCAAAAACAATATATCTGTCCTCTTTAAAAAGAATAATCATTCCTTTCCACTTTCAGAAGAAATAGTTTTTAATGCTAGTGCATCCATAGATCAATTGGTCTATAATTACACCTTGTTATTTGAAAATCCATTGCTGGCTGATTCAGCAAGTTGGAATGCCTATAAAAACTATTACGAGGAAAGCGGTTCTATTAATTTTAGCGAAAATCTGGAATATGCTTTTGCCCATGCATTTGCAAAATCAGGGAAAAGCATTGCCGCACTTCGGATTTTGAGGAGCCTTAACTCAGAAGATGCATTTGGCTATTCTGAATATGATCTATTGATCGCCCAAATTCTGATGAAGTATGGTGCTGCTGAAATGGCTATTCCATATTTCGAAAAGACACTTCGCTTTTATGATGCTCAATTTGCCATTCAATATGCCATTGCCTTAATGGAAAGTCAACAATTTGAAAAGGCAGCATCTTTTTTGGAGCAATTAAGTAAGGAAGGCAATCCACCACAAATTATATCAGATTTATTAAGTGTGACCAATATACATTCAATTGATGAGATTGTCGAAAAGCAGGACGTAGAGAAATACAACTACTTATATTACAGAGGCAAACCACTCTCTCCCACGCAATTTGAAGGAGTGATCATTAGCATGGAGGAAGAAGGATATAAATATGCTGCCTATATTCATTTAATAAACCTTCTTTTAGATCTAAAAGATTATAAAGCTATAGAGGACATTTTAGCTAAAATAAATGTTGATGGTATTTCTACGCAGCATTTAAAAATTAGTCTTTTGAAATCACTTATCAGGTATTATTGGAATACTGACCAGCACATTGAATTGGAAACGATAATTGATAAATATGAAGCCAATCGTCTTGAGCTTGGAGCATATTATCTTTTGGCAAGCCTGAGCAAAGAAACCGAAAATCAGGAAGGGATCTTTGAAGAATTAGGATCTTATGATGCTTTTTGTGAAGAGGGAATATTGGCTTCAGCAAAATATTTTACGGATAATAAAGAGGAAATTAAAGCCTATAATATTCTGCTGGATGCCATAGAGTGGAATCAGTATTCTATTCCTCTAAATAAAGCCTATATAAAATCCGCCATATATATGGGGTTAGATAGTTATGCAGATGATGTAATTGAAAGGTTAGATGGTAAAATAAACCCTTTAAAGCTACAGGAACTACAGGAATATGCTATCGACATAAAAGAAGAAATTGAGTCTGAATGGTAGGTTATAAAAAGCATTTACCTCCTATAATAATTATTATCCTTTTAAAGAAATAAGCAGACGAATTGCGATCAATCTGCGTCCTACAATTGAGTTGCTTTTATTAAAAGCATGCCTATTTTAATTATTAACTGAACAACAAAAACCAATGAACCTTAAAGCACTACCAAAGCTATTTTGGTCTCTAATTTTTATCCTTTTTTTTCTTGACAATTCCATCGCAGAAACAGCTAACTATACCATCAGCGGATATATCAGGGATGCTTCTACTGGAGAAGAATTGATTGGTGTAACCGTATTTGTAGATGAAATTTCCAATGGAACCATCTCAAATGCCTACGGGTTTTATTCTCTCACACTTCCTGAAGGGACCTATCATATTTCCTTTCGGTATATAGGCTACCAAACGGAAGAAAGGGAAGTGATTATTTCCAATCAAAACATTGAACTAAATCTGGGATTAGCAGAAGATGTGGAGGAGCTGAATGAAGTAGTGATCATGGGCGAAAGAGAGGATGAAAATGTTATCAGCCTTTCCATGAGCAAGGTAGAAATTAATGTGGCACAGATGAAAAAGTTGCCATCTCTATGGGGAGAACCCGATATTATTAAAACAATTCAAATGCAGCCAGGGGTGATATCAGCTGGTGAAGGTACTTCCGCATACTTTGTGAGAGGTGGCGCTGCGGATCAAAACCTGATATTGATTGATGAGGCTCCAGTCTATGACCCATCCCATTTATTTGGGATGTTTTCTGTTTTTAATTCAGATGTGATCAAAGATTCTGAATTGTATAAAGGGGGGATACCTGCTAAGTATGGGGGGCGATTGTCATCTATTTTGGAAGTACGCACCAAAGATGGCAACAATAAAAATTTCTCCATGAGAGGAGGGATTGGTACACTAGCAAGTAGATTGATGCTGGAAGGTCCAATTAAGAAAGATAAAAGTTCCTTTATAATATCAGGAAGGAGATCTTACGTGGATGTTTTTCAGAGACTTTCCAGTAACCAGGATGTCCGGGAAAACCTGGTGTACTTTTATGATATTAATGCTAAGGTCAATTGGAAGCCCAATAATAAAAACCGGTATTTTTTAGCAGGATATTTTGGCCGTGACAGCTTTAACTTCGGTGGGGATGATGCAGGGTTTGATTGGGGAAATGCTACACTTACCTTCAGGTGGAATCATTTATTTAGTGAAAAGCTGTTTTCTAATACTTCAGTTATTTTCAGCAATTTTGATTATAAACTATTTATCAATGACGGAGCACAAGGATTCGACTGGACTTCTAACCTTCAACAGCTTCAAACGAAATTCGACTTTTCTTATTTCTTTAATCCACGCAATGAATTAAAATTTGGATATCACGTAGCATATCAGCGTATATCTCCTGCAAAACTACAACCCAATAACGTAGAGTCAATTTATCAAACAGTCGAATTAGAAAAAATGTATGGCTTTGATCATGGGATCTATGCCGATATGGAGCAACAATTTACAGATAAATTATCCATGAGATATGGGGTACGTTTCAGTCTTTTCCAAAATGTAGGAGAGACCCAGATCAGGGAATATGAAGATCAAACAAATAACATTTCCCCTGTATATACCCTGCGGAATTATGATAAATATGAGCTGATAAAAAGCTTTCCAAACATAGAGCCTCGACTTTCAGTTAGGTATATGATAGACCAAACCACTTCCATCAAAGCTTCCTACAATCGCATGACACAAAATATGCACTTGATTTCTAATAGCACCGTCCCGGTACCATTTAATACGTGGCAGCCAAGCTCACCTTATCTAAACAGCCAAAAAGCTGATCAAGTGGCAGCAGGCGTTTTCAAGAACATAAAAAATAACATGTATGAGTTTTCCGTGGAGGGATATTACAAATGGATGTATGATATACCGGCAATAGCAGATAATGCCAATATCTTTTTTAATTACGATCTACCTACTGAATTTAGACCGGGAGATGCTACATCCTATGGGTTAGAATTTTTCTTGTTAAAAACAAAAGGGCCACTTCAGGGATCTCTATCCTATACCTGGTCAAAGACAGAATATGATGTGCCGGGAATCAATCAGGATAAACCATTTTACGCTAACTATGACCGAAGAAATAATATCAACTTCGCTGCAGTCTATGATCTCAGTGAAAAATTAAGCTTGGGTGTTAACTGGGTATATGGTACCGGTAGACCACTTACGATTCCAACCGGAAAATATTCTTTTGATGGCTATAATGCCGATCTGATAGCTGAACGAAATGGATACAGAATGCCCGATTTTCATCGTATGGATCTTTCGTTGACTTTGACACCACTTAAAAATAAAAACAGGAAGTGGAAAGGCAGTTGGGTATTTTCTATTTACAATGTCTATAACCGAAAAAATCCATTCACAATCTATACAAGGTTAAAACAAGATAATGATGGTAATATCATTGATCCTTCAGCAAAAGAGGCAAGAATGGTTTATTTATTTCCTGTGATGCCTTCTGTTACCTATAATTTTCACTTTTAATTGAAGACAAAAATGAAAAACTTATTATATATAATTCCCCTGGTTTTATTACTGAGTGCCTGCGAAGAAACGATTTCACTTGATACAGATCAGACAGAACCTATTTATATTGTGGAAGGACTGGTTACTAATGAGCTGAAACAACATTATGTAAAACTTTCTAAAAATGTTGGATTTTACGATGAAGTAAGAATTCCTCCTGTCACTAATGCCACCATTTCCGTTTCAGATAATCAAGGAAATAGCTATTCATATTTATACAATTCCGAAGACTCAACATATTACTCGGAAAGTGAGTTTCAAGGAGTGATTGACAATGTGTATAGTTTGGATATTCAGGTGAATGGAGATCGGATTACGGCATCTGATACCTTGAAGCGTGTTTCTCCCATAGAAGATATTTTATGGAGAGTGGATGAAAATGAAAAAAACAACCCGGAAAAAGAAGGGTATTTTTATGAAATCACCTTGACAGCCTTAGAGCCAAAAGAAACAGTTGATTATTACCTTTTTCACTTTTATCGCAATGATACCATTATGAGGTTTGATTCAGAAACAGGGGTTTTCTATGCGGATGATATTTTTATAAAAGAGCAAATTGACAATTTTCCTGCACCCGTATTCTTTAAGGAAGATGATACT
>JBNLGO010000075.1:0-17863 GCA_050306095.1 Cyclobacteriaceae bacterium | reverse complement strand
TAAAACCTTTCTTTTTTGTTTTATTTTCCATTTCAAATTCTTTATAAACCGCCTTGAATACAGGATGTTATGAGGTTTTTCCAATTCCAGGCTACAGCTATGCAATTCAATAGGCACTGAAAAGACACACGCACCTTTTATGTCAGGTCGTTGTTTTTCACCCAAGTATTTTAAGGTGATATTTCCACCTAAACTAAAACCAACCAGGAATATTTTTTTGTAAGTTTTTTTAGCAAAATTGACGACCGTTTCCAGATCGTATGACGCACCACTATGGTACAAAATTTCCTTTTTATTCATTTTGTTACCACACCCACGATAATTCCAGGCTATGGCATCCCAACCGGATTGGATAAAAGCATGAACCATCCCTTTAATATAAGGTTTGTTGGCGTTTCCTTCCAGTCCGTGCGAAAGGATAACAACCCGATCATTACTTTCTTTTTTATAAAGATCGAGCTCCAGAAAATCATCATCCGGAGTATCTATGTCTAAAGAAGTATGTTCAAGAAATGCAACTCCCCTAAAAATAGCAGGGAAGATGGTCTCAATGTGTCTGTTAAAAAATAATTTTGGAGCCCGGTAATTGCTTTTTACTAATGGCATAAATAAAAAGGGTGATATCTTCAAATATCACCCTTTTTACTTAATGTCGTGGCATTAATTGCAATTTTTATTGCCTGCTTGTCGTAATTGATTAAGCAAATTGAGCTTTCGCTCAGTTGCTAAATTTTAATATTTTATAATTCGACATCTTTTGGTATAAACGATTTGTAAATTCAATGGGTTTAAAAATTATAGATAAAAATTAATAACAAGTGTAAAAAAAATCCGTTGGTAAAAGACAAGTGTATATTCTTGATTTAGTTTTTAGTAAAAATATGAAGCCATTTTAATTTCGCACGATTAAGATGGCTTCTGTTTTTTTACGTTCCTTCCTTTTTAACCATTGAAATAATATTTTCAAGGTTGTTGTCAATAATTTTTTTCGGGTCTTTACCGTTACGTATAGCAATGGATACAAAATTCACAAGCAAAGATGTCAAGGTAACATCCGTATCGTTCGCTAAACCTTTTAACTGGACACTTGAATTTAAACTTTTGTCAATTTTATCTATGTTAATCGTAATTTTACCTTTTACCTGACTGCCAAATTTCATTATTATTTATTGTAGTTGATTTTAATTGTTAAAAATAGATTATGATCGCTGAATAAAATATACCTTTTAAGTAATTTGGCACAATTTTATATTGTCAATATTGCATTTTCAAATGAATACAAATACACATACAATGAGTCATTCAAAAAAATACCACATTATTTTAATAAGAAACCTCGTATTTCTTTTGGTCCTATCGCTAGCAATGTCATCAGGATTAACTTCCTGTAAAAGTAAGAAGAAATTAGCCCAGGAGGAGGCAGCAGCTGCCCAAGCCAGAAAAATAGCTAAAGCAAAAGCTGATCTTGAAACTGTTTTAACAGATGATTCACAATCTTTAAGCGAAAAAGAAGAAATTGTTAAGACGATTAAGGCTTTAAATATTGATGACAATGAAGTAAAAGCTCTTCTTGCAAAAGCGGAAGATCATGTAGCGCAGCTTAGAGGAGCGCAATTGGCTAAAGAACAAGCAGAAAAATTAGCCCGGGAACGGCAACAGCGACTAGAACGTGAATCCGGTCAAAAAACACTCGATCAATACTTCACAGCTATCGCTAATTCAGCGAGTACAGATGAAGCAAATAAATTGATTCAGGAAGCGCTAGGAAAATTTGCCAGCCCTGAATCGGTCGTATTGATTATTATTGGTAAATATGGTAGTGAAGTGGATTATGATCGTCCTACTACCATAAGTAAATACTTGAATTATCTGAAAGATCAGAAAAAGAGTACCAATAAGGTAGAGAATGTCATACTTGACGCCAATGGAAAAATTAAAGAGTTAGAACTCATCAAGAAATAAGCATTACAATGAAGAAATTAATATTAGTCACGGCAGTATTATTAGTAGCCTTTTTAGCAAAAGCACAACGCCCGGATATTAGTCCGGAAAGAAAGAGGGCCATCGACTCCCTCGCTATGGAAAAAGTAAAAGACCTTAGCAAGTATATCAGTATTATCGGCGATAAAGAAACACAATTCTCTGAAGCTAACAGGGTGATAGACAGGGCAATGGAGCTTTTCTCCGATGGCGCTCAAATGGGGGTGTCTTCCCTGAATCGAAAGGAAGTTAAGTACTATGGTGTTCGTAAATATTTTGAACGGCTAATGGCACTTAACTATGATAAAGTGACCATCGAGTGGTTTAATATTCACTACATTTCTGACTTGGTGAGACAACCGGATGGCAAGTATGTGGGGGTAATCACCATTTATCAAAAATTTACCGGTGAGTCTGAAGACGGTATGAAATACGTGGATATTACCAAGAAAGATATTACTGTTTACGTAGAGCGAAAGGAAACGCAGATAGGTGGACGAATTGTTGGTTTCTGGGATGTGCTGTTAGGAGATATTCGAGTGACTGAAACACGTCCTGCTAAATAATAATATTACTATATGAGATACCTTATCATAGGATTCATCATTCTTGGAATGGCCACATCTTCACGTGGTCAGGAAGTAACGAATTACCTGGGTGATGAATCCTATTTTTATGCCCAGACAAAGCAAATCAATCAGTTTTTCAGGAGATTTAATGCTGAAGAAGATATTGAAGGAAACAGGCTATACAAGGGAGATAAAGATTACCGGGATCCTGAAATGAGACAAAAGTACCTCAGAATGTTGTTTGATAAGCAAAATCAAATGATAGGGGGAGAACTTAAAAATCAATTTATCGGGGATGTTGTTGGTAAGAGCACTCCTGAATTTTTGGACTTTTATGAAGGAGAGTGGTTTGCAGAGGTGACGGCAAAATTTCAATTTCAGAATAAAACGGAAACAGCGGTCATTTTTTTAAAGTTGGAGGAAGAAAACCTGGGTACAAAATGGGTAATCAATAAAGTTTATTTCAAGCCCTTTACAAAACTTTTTTTTACTGATTCCCTTACAAATAAGTTTATTCACCCTATGAGTCACGAGCTGGATTTCATGAATCTGATTAAAGTTTTTAATGAGAAAAACGAGGTGGAATATTATTTTGACAAGGATTATCGACCAGATTATAAAACCATTTTTTTATATGAAATTAAAAAGGGGGGATTAAAGTTTGAAACGATCACGAATGTGAGATTTCATTTTTTTCAGGTAAAAAATTGGTATTTTGAGATTTCTGAATTTAATAGAAGTGATAAAAATAGTGGCTGGTTGATTTCAGCACTCACTAAAATACCCGAAAATCAAAAAGAACTACTGCTCAAATATATCTATTATGAAAAATAGATTTTTCCTGCTACTTCTTGGAACCCTTATTAATTTCTCTGTTTTCGCTCAAAATGCTGACCAGGTTGAAAAGTATCAAAAGGATGCTGAAGATCTGATTTCCTTTTTGGAGTATATTTTTAATGCCTTAGGAAATGAGGAATTATCAGTGGCCGACAAAGATGTGATTGTCAATGAGAGTTACTTGAAAGCTTTTTCTGATGACAAAGTACAAATAGAAGATGATTTGATTACCGGTAGGGAAGTAGCGATAAATAAGGATGTGCAGGCTTATCTCAAAGACATTGATTTCTTCTTTAAATCAGCCCACTTTGAATTGCGAATAGAAGAAATGAAACAGGGAATCAATGAAAATGGAGACCTGTTTTTTACTGTCAAGATTAATCGAAACCTCCAGGCTATAGAATTAAATGGTGATAGTTTAAATAATAGTTTGACACGATTTGTGGAGCTGAATGTAAACCCTGCACAAAAACAGCTCAAAATAGCAAGTATTTATACCACCAAACTCGGTGAAAAAGAAGAATTAATCAGGTGGTGGATTAGCCTTTCCCCTTCCTGGAAAAACATATTGGGCAAAGATCTTTATGTCAGTGATGCCTATCAGCTAAATGATATTTCCATTGTCAATGATTCTACGTACTACATTGGAGGTCAAAAAGCAGACCCCAAAGTTTATAAGGTCTTTGAAGCTATTAAAAAAGCTACGGGTATTACAGAGCTGGATTTAAGTGGTAATAAGGAAATATTAGGAGTTGAACCACTATATGAATTGACAAATTTGCAATCATTAAATGTTTCCAGTACTGGGATCTCATCTCTTTTTCCAATTAGAAACCTCACTACAATAGAACAACTGGATTGCTCAAATACCATCATTGATGATATCACACCTTTACGATATAGTCACAATTTATCAGAACTTAATATTTCAAGTACAAATGTGCTGGATATAGGTGTAATAGAGGGTTTTAGCAAGTTGAGAAAGCTGGAAGCCGCAAATCTCCAGTTGGATTCATTGCAATCTATTTCCAGATGTGGATCCTTGCAAGAACTCAATTTGGAGAAGAATAAAAAGGTAGCTGATGTTGCATTTCTAGCTGGGTTGTCGCAGCTAAAACAGCTCAATTTAAATGGAACTTCAATAGCCGATGTTAGCATGATCAGTAAGCTGGATAATCTTGAATTATTAGATGTGTCAAATACTAAAATAACAGACATTTCCTCGCTATCTACCCTGAAGCAATTAAAGATATTGTCTATTGAAAATACCGGAATTACAAAGCTGGACGGGGTAGGAGATGCACCGCTTACACGGGTAAATTGTGACGGTTCAAAAATAGCAAAAAGTGACCTGCTAACATTCATGCAGAAACAACCAAAAGCAGTTGTCATTTTTCAAACAGCACAATTGAAAAAATGGTGGAATGAGCTGGACGAAGTGTGGAAAGAATTAGTTTTTGATCATAAGGAATTAAAGGATGATCCGGAAACTGAATTATTACACCAAATAGTTCGGGTTGATTCTATCAATATTTCGGGGCAACGTTCTATCACAAATTTAAATCCACTATCACAAGTCCTATTTTTAAAGAAAATCAATTTGTCAAATACAGGAATATCTGACCTTACACCTTTAAAGGATCAGGCATATCTTGAATTGATAGATATTACGAATACCAATGTTTCGGATATATCGGCCTTGAGAGGTAAAAACTACCTCGTTAAACTCATCAGTCGATCGAATAAGGTAGAGGATATATCTCCTTTGGCAGATTTAAAAAGCTTGAGTTATATGGATTTTGACAGTTCGATGGTAAAGGATGTGTCAGTGATCAATTCATTGCCTGCTTTTAAAATCGGGTATTTTGACCATACACAAGTTACGGATGAAGAAGTGGTTGAATTGGATTATGATGGCGAACATGCTACACTTATTTACAAATCTGATCGCTTAACCAGCTGGTGGGGTCATCTGGATGATGAATGGCAGGATATTTTTCGTGATGCACTCAATTTTGAGAAAACACCTTCAAGGGAGGAGCTCCATAAACTGACAGGGCTAAAGAAATTCATCGTAAAAAGCATTTTAATTAAGGAAATTTCCGTTATGCAGGAGTTTACCCGGTTGCGTGAATTGACATTTAACGATACCCAAATAACTGATATTAGTCCTTTGGGAAAAATGACAAAATTGGAAGTGCTGGATTGTTCAAGAAATCCCATAGAGGAAATTTCACCCTTAGCTCAGATGTCTGGACTACGGGTGTTTTATGCAGACAACACACAGATATCTGATATTGATGCCCTCCAGAATTTAAAAAATCTGGAAGAACTCAAGATTTCAAATACAAACGTAAAAGATTTGAGATCTATTGAAGGGTTGACAGAACTGAAGGTGCTTGATTTTTCAAATACCAGGGTTAAAAATATTAAGCCAGTTATGGAACTCATGAACCTAAAATCTTTGCGTTGCTTTAATAATAGCATCAATGAAAAGCGCATTGATGAGTTTAAGGCCTCTCATCCTAATTGCGAAGTGGTATTTTATTAACAATAATCCGTTAAAAAAATTAGCTGATTACTAAATAAATTAGTAATTTTATTTTGAGTTTAATATGCTAATGATGATTGGGTTATGTGTAGCAGATTTGTGCTGGCCTCTAAGGTTAATCCTATAGAAAAGGAGCTATTGGCGGACTTCTCCTTTGAATTCCATCCCTTTTTTAGTGCCCATCCCGGTGGAGAATATCCGGTGATTTTCGATCATTCGCCGACGGTCATACATCGGGCGAGATGGGGGTTAATCCCATATTGGTCAAAGTGGAAAAGTAATTCTCATCTTAGCAATCCTTTTGCATCAGAAATTGTGAAACATCCTGCCTATCGACTTCCAATCAGAAAGCAGCGTTGTCTCATTCCGGTCAATTGTTATTATGCCTGGTTGAGAATAAATGATAAAAAACAACCTCATGTAGTATATATTAAGGACCAAAGGATATTCACATTGGCTGGATTGTATGATGAATGGATGGACAAGGAATCCAGGGAAAGAGTCATTTCATTTTCTATTATTTCTAATTATGCTAATAAATATTTGTCGCGATACCTACAGACAACTCCAGTGGTTATACCACCCTCTCGCAGGACGAAGTATTTGAAAAAAGGAGTACCGTTAAACGAAGTGATGCGAATGCTACGGCCTTATGAAACAGACCAGTATAATTTATACCCGGTTTCTAATGAGGTCAACAAGCAAGGAGTGGATCACAAGGGACTTGTTCAGCCAATAGGAGAAAGGCTGTTTGCGGAATATTCCTACAAATCTAAAGTTTATCTCAAACTGGAAGGTATGGGGTCAATGAAAGATAACCCGGATAGAAAGCCATTGGTGATTGATGTTTCTTAACTATTGTAGTTCGAATAGGGGAATTGGCTATCTCTTTATATGAATCAGGATTAATAAGGAAGAATATCATAGAAACTCAATATGGCTCAAATCAGAAGTCTATTAGCCTTTTTAAGGCGGATTTGTCGATAGAAGTGTTAGATTTTAAGAAAGCGTTCAGCATCCGCTGATTATTGGGAATAGAATTGTAATACCATGCTAATCGAAGCTCCTCCTTACGCTGTTCATTCAATCCCCAATCAATGTGATCGTTCAATCTTAATTTCGTAGCGAGCGTCTGTAAAATTATGGCTACAGAAACGGAAATATTGAGACTGCTGGTAAAGCCAACCATTGGAATGAATAGGTCAGAATCTGCCTGGTCTAACACCACCTGTGAAAGGCCTTCTCGCTCGCGACCAAAAAAGATGGCGGATTTTTGTGTAACATCAAAATCTTCTAATTTTTTAGCATCCGGATTGGGACAAGTTGCAACAATTTGATAACCGGAAGCACGAAGGTTATCAATACATTCCTGGAACCCTTCCTTCGATTCTTGATAATAATTAATATCCACCCACTTTTCCGCACCACCTGCCATGCCATGGGATACATAAAACTCATTAATATCCTGGATCACCGACATCCGTTGTATCCCAAAGCAATCGCATGATCGTACGATGGCGCTGGCATTGTGCTCCTGGTAGGTGTCTTCTGTTACTATATGAAAATGCTCCGTTCTTTGGGAGAGAACTTCCTCAATTCTGTTTTTTCTTTCTTCGGTTACGAATTCTCCAAAAAATTCTAACAATACATCCATATCGATTGTTACAAAGTAAAATTCAAAGACATTGGTAAAGGTAAATACCAATTGATATTTAATACATAATAAACCTAAACTAATTAACTAAAATGAAAAAAGTAACCCTTAGTGTGATTTTGGGTGTTTTCATCACTGGCGCAGCAATTTACCTTTCTTCCTGCTTTCCAGGCCCATCTGACACTGATTATTTGCAGGATTATGATGTAGTACATACCACAAGAAATGGCGATGAGGATGCCTCCAACCTATCTACATTTGCCTTGCCCGATAGTATTTTGATAATTGTGAATAGTCCAGGTGAGAACGATGATTATTATCTGGAAGATGAAAGCCCTGAGTTTGCAGATGAAATTAAGGCATCAGTGAAAAGAAATATGGAAGCCTACGGGTACACTGAGGTAGATGAAGCAATTACTAATGCGGATATTGCCATCAATATTACCGGACTGGAAGTTACCACAGTAGGTGTGAGCTATCCTCCATGCTGGGGCTGGGGTTGGCCAGGTTGGGGAGGATGGTATCCGGGATATCCCGGCTGGGGAGGAAGGTGCTATTACCCTTCTTATTTTAAATATGAAACGGGCTCTCTTTTCCTCGATATGGCCAACATAAAAGAATCAACAGCCAGCGATGTGAAAATGATTTGGGGTGCTTCGATAGTCGGTCTGCTAAGTAGAAATGAATTTAGTAACGAAGACCGTGCTAAAATCGGCATCGACCAGGCTTTTTTACAATCACCCTATTTAAAGAAAAATTAATCCAACGTTTCAACTGGAATATCATGAAGAAAATATTATTCACTATAGCGATAATGGCCTTAACCACAATTGGGGTTAGAGCTCAGCAAAGCTTTATGTCAGTAAATTATAATCCCGGATTTTTGGTAGGTGATGCTTCTGATTTTATATCGAATGCTTCGTGGAGAGGATGGGGCATCGATGGTAGATTTTTTGTCAGTGACCAGGTGTCAGTAGGTGGGTATGTTGGGTTCAATGGATTTTATGAAAAGACACCACGAACAACCTATGTTTCTGAAGACCAGAACACCGCGATAAATGCCATCACCTGGAGATATATTTATAATGTTCCTGTGTATTTTAATGCACATTACTATTTCAACGACTATGGAGTTAGACCCTATGCCGGAATAGGTATCGGTACCATGTTTACCACCCAGGAGCTTCAGTTTAGTACATATTCTATCGAAGAAAGAAAATGGAGCTTTTCATTAGCTCCGGAAATCGGAGTGTTGTTTGACTTGGGAGATGGAGATTGGGGATTGATTTTGAGTGGGAAATATAACTATTCTACCTACAATGAATTTGATGCCAGTAATATGAGATATATTAATTTAAATATTGGGTTTGCGTTTCACAATTTTTGATTGGTAAAATTGAGTTTGTTAATAATGGGGGTGGCGAATTTATTTCGTCGCCCTTTTTTGTATTAATTCAATTTTATTTCCTCGGCATCCCTCAATTTGTCAAGAATTCTATTGAGTTCTTCCGCTTCTTTTTCATCGATAATTTTCAACCGATCAATTTCTTCATCAATGAGTTTTGAAATTTTATCCAGGAATGCAATTCCGTTTTCTGTGATAGTGATATCCACTTGTCTCCGGTTGTCTTTGCAAATACTTCTTTCTACAAATCCCTTCTTTTTTAATTTTTCAACCAATCGTGAAGTGTTTGACATGCGATCAATCATTCTTTCAGTCAGGAGTTTCAAAGCGACCGGTTCAGGGTGCTGGCCTTTCAGAATTCGAAGAATATTGAACTGTTGAATAGAAATGTTATGCGGTTTTAATATTTGATTCTGTCTACCTAATAGCCAGATCGAAGTAAAATTGACATTGATCAGTGCTCGCTGATATATGTTGGCAAATTTCTTCTGTTTTATTTCGTCTTCTAACTTCATGGATGGGATATTGAATTAATAGCCAAATATATACATTAATAACAATTGTAAAAACAGTATTTATCATCTGAAAACATGATAAAAGTAATCAACTACCCATTATATCAGTAAAAAAGATGATTATAGGGAACTTTTTGTAATTGTTCGGTTTTTTGAAATGTGATTTCGAAAGGTAATTTTTGAAAATCACTATGAAAATAAACGGTTATTTTAATGGAGGATATTAATCTATTTTATAGAAAAATTTTAGATGAATAGAGGCTCCGTTTTTTTTTTTTCGCTTGCATAAAATACATAGTTGAGAACTCTTGTATTCAGATATAAGCAAAAAAAAACCGGGTAATTCCCGGTTTAGATTTTAATTTTCTTTTTTCACTTTAATGGCATTAAAGCCCTTCGGTCCTTTTTCTATCTCAAAAGATACCTTATCTCCTTCTCTAATATCGTCTAAAAAGCTTTTGATGTGGACGAAAAACTTTTCCTGAGTGCCTGTTTCTTTAATAAAACCAAAGCCTTTTGAATCATTAAAGTAGTCTACTTTTCCGGTTCTTACGGTTGGCACTTCTTCTTTTTCCTGCTTCGGTACACCTATTTCGATGTTTTCAGCCTTTACTTTTTTCTTTTTGGTAGGATCTGGTGGCGTGTCGGTAATGTTACCAAACTCATCAACATAGGCTATCATATTGTCAAGCCCTCCACCGTCTGAATTGGCTTTCCGCTCTTCTTTCTTCTGTTGTTTTTCCAGGCGTTTTTTTAATCGCTTCTTTTCTTTTTCCTTTTTACTAAATGTTTCTTGTGACTTCCCCAAATTGTATTTGTTTAAATGAAAATAAATTTAATTCCCTGATAGTAGTTGGTATATATAATAACCAGAATATTAGTAACTGCTAAATATCCAATACTTTTGGTCCACTCGGGATTGGTGAGATATTCAAGATATAAAACTCTGAACAAGCATCGATGGCGATGCAAATTGAAGGTGTTTATATAATGGATAATCGCATCAGAGAATTACAAAGTTAACGCGAATAATGATTAAATCTAATGATATTTGGAAATATTAATTGATTGAAGTAGAATGAAATAGCCATCCTCATCACCGGAAATGGACATATACGATCAAATTCCAATCAAAATAAATCATTTCAAAAAAGAATTGTCACCTATAGATTAACTGCTTTTTACTTTGAATATTTGTCAGTTTTAGGAATGATTTAAATGTCCATTCTACCACTTTGTATTTACTTAAAATGAAATAAGACATTTCCTTTTTTTCATTGACCATTTTACTTTTTGTTTCGTTGATTACCGCACCGAAATCTATGTATTCCAGTTGATGCTCAATGGCAAGCTCTACCATTTTAACAAATAAGATGTCATAGGCATGAAAAGTACTTCTCATGGTTCTATCAAAAGCACCGTGCAAAGCATTAAGGTGTTTGCCCGTTTTAATTGCTGCCTGATACCCAATAAATTCTCCGTTGATGGTGGCAATAAAATAGTATGCGTTTTCAATTTCTGTTTGATTGGTATGGCTGGCACTACTAAAATAGAGAGTTTGATAGGGTAGGTAGAATACACTGTTTTCTGACGTGGCTTGAAAACATTTTTTAAAATTTGGAAGATACTGTTCATCCATTTTTCTTTGAATTAAATGGAATTCCCCGCCTTTGTTTTTAAATACCCGGAGCTTTTTCTTGATGTTTTTAAAGTTAGATAAATAGTCATTTATAGTTTGGAATGAACCACAAGCGATCAATGCATGAGGGAGGGCAGGAAGCGTTGCTACTTCCGGATAAAGAGGATTATTTTGTGTGTAATCATTGACAATAGTGAGAAAGGAATTCTTCCGCAAGTATTTAATGGCTGCTTTAATTATCACATTTCTATCTTTGATATTTTTCACAAAGCCTTCATTTGACATCATATCCATACAGCAACCAAATTTGATCCACAGGTAAAATGGGATATCAATGGTGTTCATTATGCCAGTTAAAAATGTGTTGCTAAAGAGAGTTCTACCATACTTGCGACACCGAATTAGAATGACCACACCAACGAGTTCATCTTTGTCAAAGATTTTTAAAAGAAATGGTTTTGTCTTTTTTGCCGGAGCATCAAATAAAGATTGAAATACCTTCCAAATGGAAACATCCAATCCTTGTTGCGATAAAAAATTGTTAAACACTTCTTGTTCGGAAGGAGATAAAAACTGATCAGATATTTCAAATGACAGTTTCATTATCTATTAAGTTAACTACTTGTCATCGTTAATCCAAAGCATACTTTCTTCTATAAGCCGATAACATTGAGATCTTTAGGCTTTAATTTAGTGGTGATAAGGTGTGTCTTCACTTGCTCTTTGATTTCTTCGGTGATAATATTGATACTTCGTCGCTTTACATACGGACGATGAAATACAAGACTTATTTCTCTGACCGGATAGGGTAGCTCAAAATGTTTTGTTCGAAGTTTTTTCTCTCGTGGCATCAGGTTGTAATACAGTTCGGGTACTAATGTATAGCCACCAAATTGATCCGTGAGATTTAGTAAGGTATCAAAGGAGTTGCCTTCAAAGGTCAGGTTTTTGGGTTCATTGTTTTTCTCTTTAAAGTTGCAAATGGTGATGCTTTGATCTCTAAAACAATTGCCCTCTTCCAACAGCCAAATTTTCTTACCTTCTATATCTTCCCTGTGTACATATTTCCGCTCTTTATCAGAAATTCCATAGATCATCATTGTTTCATAGTAGAGGATGTTCTCCTCTAGTTGTTTGTTGTCAAGAGGGGTAGCCATGATGCCCATGTCAATCTTACCGGAGAGTAATTGCTGTATCAGTTCTTCCGTGGTTATTTCAATGATGTCCAGATGAAGTTGGGGAAACTTTTTAAGTAAAGAAGGAAGAACAATGGGTAAAAGGGAGTTGGCTACAGTAGGGATAATGCCAAGAGATATTTTTCCACTTAGAGTATCAGGTTCTTTGATGTTTAAGTCGAGCATTTGATTGCGATGAAATAGGATCTTTTTCGCTTGCTCTATGATTACCAGGCCTTCTTCAGTGGTTTTTACAGGATGTTTAGAACGATCAAAAAGAATAACATTCAACTCCTGTTCCAGCTTCTTAACCATGGCGCTCAGCGTCGCCTGAGTCACATGGCAGGCGTTTGCCGCTTTAGCAAAATGTTTATGCTGATCAATGGCCACCATGTATTCTAATTGTTGAAAATTCATATAGACAAAATCTATTACAGTTATAGAAAAGTTTAATCAAATCTAATGAATTAAGTTCTTACTTTTGCTGTTGTAATTGAAAACAGTAATTTTTTATTAACTCTATAAACAATATAATTTTATGGCTTTTACAGGAAAAAAATTCCCAAATATTACCGTACCTGCAATGAATGAAATGGGTGATACCATCCAGATCAATGTATTAGAAGAAGCAGTAAAGAATAAGAAAAAAGTATTGCTTTTCTGGTACCCAAAAGATTTCACTTTTGTTTGCCCAACAGAACTTCACGCTTTCCAGTCAGCATTATCAGAATTTGAAAAAAGAAATACTATTGTAATTGGCGCTTCATGCGATACTCCGGAAGTGCATTTTGCTTGGCTAAATACTGAAAAGAACAATGGTGGTATAGAGGGTGTTACTTACAACCTTCTTGCTGATAGCAACAGGAATCTTTCTTCTGTATTGGATATATTAGATTCTCATAGTGAGCATTTCAATGAAGAACTAGGCGCTGAGCAAAGAGAAGGTGATCATGTGACGTATAGAGCTACCTATTTAATTGATGAGGAAGGATTAGTATTCCACGAAGGGATCAACCATATGCCTGTTGGTAGAAATGTAAACGAATACCTTCGATTGATCGATGCTTATGCGCACGTTCAGGAACATGGTGAAGTATGCCCAGCTAACTGGGAAGTTGGTGCAGATGCATTGAAAGAAAACAGAGATGGCGTATTAGAATACCTAAGCTCTCATTAATCTCCTAAACTGATAAGAAAATGTTTCAGGAGTTAACAGAAGATACATTGCAGGAAGTCGTTCAGAACAACGACACTGTATTTGTACAATTTTCAGCTGGATGGTGCGGTAACTGCCGCATCATGAAGCCGAAATTTAAGCGAATGGCCAATGAAAATGAAGGGGCTGAGTTTGTGGTGATCGATGCAGAGAAGAATCCTGTTTCCAGGCAACTGGCAAATGTTGATAATTTACCCACATTTGCTGCATTTAAAAATGGGGAACTAGTGAAGCAGGTTCAAACAAACAAAGCGGAATCATTAAAAGCGTTTATCGATGAGGTTGCCAGTAATTAAACACATTCACGAATTTGTCAAAGAGCACGACCAGGATTATGTGATCGAAGCAATGGAAGTGTTGGAGCATCTTACAGAAAGTGAAGCAATTAAAGATGAAGAGTTAGATGTGATCGGTGAATTGCTATCCAATATGCAAGGAGCGTTAGAAGTTCGTGAATCGATTAAATCCGGAAAATCTGAAAAAGAGGCGCTGAATGAATTTATGAAGCGTGTCATGGGATCGATAGATAAATAGATCAAAAATAAGGTTAGGTTTAAGTGCAAAGACCAGCTAGAGTATTTATTCCGGCTGGTTTTTTTGTTTTTATTTCAAATGCATTACATCGGTTTTCGATTGTGAAACATAGCTTCTATTTTTGTTTGTTTTCAATATCACTCACTACTTTTGAGAAGGAACATCATTAAATTTACTTTACTGTTATTGTTTGTCATTGGGCATGCTGGGATAAGTCATGGGCAACATAAAACCCGATTTGTTTCTTCAGAATTAATGGTGGGTAAAATTGTCGCTAATTATAAACGCTTTCCGGGATCTACCATGCGAAGCAGTGTTGTGTTAAATTTCGGAACATTCTTAAACGATACTTCCAGTCATACACATCGCTATTTTCATTTTCCACATGTAGGTTGGTCGTTAGGTATTTCCGACCTAGGAAATAAGGAAAACCTGGGCATGGAGTACAGCCTCGTTCCGTATATTTCTCTTAATGCATCCAAGGGATTTCGTCATGCTTTGAATTTTAAATTTGGCTTGGGTGCCTCTTATTTTACCAGGATGTATGAAGAAGAAACAAACCGATATAATCGGGCTATTGGATCATCTTTCACCTGGACATTCCAAGCTTTTTTAAATTATCATCTGTTACTCAGTGAGCGTTGTTCCATTCAAATAGGTGCTGGTTTTTGGCATAGTTCCAATTCGCATACGCAGTTGCCTAATTATGGATTAAACTCTGCCATGGCGAGTATTGGTTTCCAATATTATTTGTCAGGTATTAATCCTGATTTGAAAATCAATCGAAATGAACCAAAGCTTGGCAAACAACGTTTTTATCAACTGCGTTTTGGGTCAGGGTTGCATGAATTTGGCTCCACCGAAAAGCCGATTGGTGGTCCTAAATACCCTGTGTTTACCTTGGCGGGTGATTATGGATTTCTTTATAATCAGCAGCTTAAATTTTATGGGGGATTATTCTACCGATATTATGCTTCATATTATCATTACATAAAGAACAACTCACCTGATGAGAAACATCCGGTTTGGCATGCCTCAAATATCAATTTTCATTTGGGATTGGAATATCTACTGGGACATGTAGGGATGAATATAGAAGGAGGCATCAACCTGTTTAAACCATTTTATAGTGAGTTTTTTGACCTTTACGAGGGGCAGGGTGATTTCCGAGAATTTCGCATGAGCACATTTAATACCCGCCTCGGATTAAATCTTTACCTAAAAAATACCAATAATAATCCTCGTAGCAACCTTGCCCTGGGCGCTCATATCAACGCCAATTTTGGAAAAGCAGATTTTGGCGAGTTGGGGCTGACCTACGTCAGGAGATTGCAGTAAGAATGAACGTATTCGAATTAATATCTAATTAGGATATAATTTTCTGTCTGAACTTATGTGTTAAATTATTTTACTCTGTCACTTCAAATGTCTTGAGCATATTTTTTTTCATAGCATCCGGCACTTCTGCTATTAGAACATATTTGCCCGGTGTCAGATCAGCTGAAAAATATCCTGTGCTTCCAGCAGGCATATTATTGACACCACCCAGAAAGTTAACACCCTCTGGCGCTGGCTCAATTAATCCTTTTGGATCAGCCCAATTCATCCATTTTTCCAGGTTGACTAGATCTACTGACTCATCAATTTTAGCCAGGTTAACATCGTGTCCTGCAAAATTCTCATGAAGGATTTGGTCTTTGAAAATGACGGAGAAAACATGTGAACCTGCTGTGATATTATCATCAAATACAATTCCCTCTGTACTTGAAATATCTATGTTGTAATCAGCGGTTGGCTCTTCATTTCCTGAATCATCTTCAGACACATCAAATCCTTTAAACATGCCCATAGAACTATGAAATACACCGTTACTCATTTTGACATAGCACTCAATGAAATAATGGCCTGGTTCTAACTTAAAGGTCGTTTCGGCGGTATTACCCGGAGAAACCAGGCTAACCCCACCCAAAATGACCACGTCACCGAACCATTCCGGAAGCTTACCGAATTCTGCAAAGCCCTCTTCACTTTTGCCTTCATTAATTAATTTCATACCACTATCAAAGTATGGGATTACCTCCGCTTTTATATCCTCTAGGGTTTTTCCTTCGGGATATTTTTCGATGGTAAAAAAATGGGTTTGCGGTGATTGATTTTTAAACCGAAAAGTATTCCATCCGGAGGTTATCGTATCCGGCATTTGAATATCCATGTTTTGGGTGATGATCTCTACAACGTTGTCTGCTGCGGCTTCTTCAGCTTCTTCCGATTTTTCTTTTTTGCCTGAATTACAAGCAAATAAAATGGGTGCTATGAATACAACGACTAAAAGAAAATTAATAGGCAAAATTGCCTGAATATTGTGATACCAAGTTTTCATAAGAATTGATTTAAGTGAAAATGTGCTACCGATATACTATGAAATTTGGTTAGGGTAATGCGGTTAGGACTGTAAGGGTGTTATTTCGTTTATATCGTCAGTAAACCTATTATTAAGTTAATAAATATTAGGGTTACAATTCCATTATTAAGCTAAAAATTGAGGGCTAACGGTGGAATTATGTAATCAAAATGGATATTGGAAGTTTATCTTTCATTATGTCCTTTACCTTCAAAAATAAGAGGGATACATTTTTCAATCCTTGATATTCGGGTTTTGGACTGTTTAGCCTGAGAGATGTGGAGGAGGTATCCTCGTTGTCTTCCGGGAGTTAGGGCTTCAAAAGCCTTCTGCAAATCTGTGTTTTCATCTAAAGCTTGTTGAAATTCTTCCGGCATGTCATACTCGCGGGTCTTTTTAAATTCGATTTTTAAACCTGCTTTTTCCACCTCAATGGCTTCATATATATAAGCTTTTAGAGATGCTTCATTTTCTGTTATTTCATTAAGATGCGTAAACCTGATCTGCCGGGAAGATTGAACATTTTTGGTTTGTTGAATGAGAATGTTATCCGTGTCTTTTAACAATGCCCCTTTGTGAAAAAGTAAGGCGCAGTATTCTTTAAATCCGTGAATTAATACCACATTACTCGTTTTGTATGTATAGCAGGGAACACCCCATTTCAATTCTTCTGTAAGCCCACAGTCAAGTACAATATTTCTCAACTTTGCATATTCCTCTTTCCACTTACTGGCTTTATTAAAAAAGAAATCAACCTTTGGGTTTGTCATTGGATTTTGAAGATTTTAGGTTTAATGTTTTTTCTTTTTAACTGGTTATCATCCCATCGTAACTGATCGTTAAAATATATCAATTACATTAATATATCTCAATTGAATTTCACCTCTTAAAATCAGCACCTTTTTTCCATTGAGGAAAATCACGAGTGTTGCTTAATAAAAGTCCTGTTTCCATCATAAGCTGGGCGATTTGAACTACTGCACCGGTATTAAACGTAGCTGGATCGAAATTATCAGAAGGGGCGTGATAATGGTGTTGAGTATAATTATCTGTTTGCTCTTTTCCCCATTCTTTTCCGTGATCAAAACTGTCAAAACCCTGGTCAACGTATAATGAGGGAATTCCTTTTTTGGCAAAATTAATATGGTCAGAACGGAAGAAATGCCCCTTTTCCGGATGGAGATCAGCAACTATATTATAGTGATGGTTTTCATTTGCTTGTTGAAAGTATTCATCAATTTCTGATTGACCAATACCGATCTGGACTAGGTCTTTCGTCCTGCCAAAATTGCCTATAGCATCAATGTTGATATTTGCCACGGTTTTATCGATAGGATAGATTGGATTCTCAGCATAATATTCTGAACCCAATAGGCCCTGTTCTTCA
>JBNLGO010000074.1:0-18004 GCA_050306095.1 Cyclobacteriaceae bacterium | reverse complement strand
GGTCGATATTAAATTCCTTGATATCATAGGTCAGAATGCTCCCATCATCTTTCACCATTGTATCAGCATATTTACTGACATAATCGAAGTATTCCTTTTTTTCAGATTTCTTGTATAAACTATAAATGGATGATAATACTAATGAATGTGTATAACTCCATTTTGGTTTTTTATTAAATTCTAATTGCCATGGTTCCGGATTACGTTGCATGATGGATAGCGCCATTCTTTCAGACCATTTTAAAGAAGATGGAATCTTTTCTTTTGACGTATCTGAGTTATTAACAAAGCCTGTAACGAATATGATAGTTACCATCAGGATTATTAGAAATTTATAATAATCTTGATTAGATTTTTTGTTAGCCACGATAGAAAATTAAACAGTTAAAAATTAACGAATAAATATTGAGATACAATTTGAATTGTAAAACTATTTAAGGGCGCAATAAATAATTATTCCGTATTTAACAATCCACTAGCAATTTTTGAAAATGTCACCTACTATTATGAATTTTATAAATCAACTATCGCTATCGAAATGATTTTAAGATTTTAACAATCAGTCATCAAATTTAAAACATTTAATGCACTAATCGGACGTTGAGCTCCCCTAGTTGCAGCCAATCATTTAGTAAGTTTGTGGCCACAATTTGATCAATTGAAAACATTTACAAATGAGAAAAAGAATATTAGGTAAAACAGGAATATCTGTGTCTGAAATTGGCTTTGGTGCCTGGGCAATTGGAGCAAGTGGATGGGGGGCTCAAGACGAAAATGATTCGCTCAACGCCTTGTTTACTGCCATTGATCATGGGGTCAATTTTATTGATACGGCAGCAGGCTATGGGAATGGAAAAAGTGAGCAGGTAATAGCCAAAGCATTGAAAGATCGAAAAGAAAAAATTACAATTGCCACAAAAATTCATCCAGTAGAAGGTGTATGGCCGCCCAGTCCTTATTGTAAAGTAGAAGAGAGATACCCTGAAAAATATCTGAGAGAAAAATTAGAAGATCGCCTTCGATTTTTGAATACAGACTGCATCGACTTGTTGCAGCTTCATACCTGGACACGCGCCTGGAATGAAAACCCGGAACCTTTTCAAATTCTAAGAAAATTTAAAGAAGAAGGCAAAATCAAACACATCGGTGTATCAACCCCTGAACAGGATCAAAATGCGGTCATCGACTTAATGAAAAATGGCTGGGTAGATACCGTGCAATTGATATACAATATTTTTGAACAAGAACCAGCAGCAGAGCTATTACCGACCGCCAAAAAATATAATGTAGGGGTAATTGTAAGGGTGGCTTTTGATGAAGGAGTTTTAACAGGTAAATACAATTCTGATTTTAACTTTGGAGATGATGATTTCAGAAGTAATTATTTTGCCGGAGACAGGTTGGAAAGATCTGTGAAGCGTGTTGAGAAAATAAAAGAAGAGTTTGCTGGCCTGGATATATCTATGCCGCAGCTAGCGCTTAAGTTCCCGCTTTCACATCCTGCAGTGAGTACAGTAATAGCAGGCATGAGAAACGACTTCCAGGCAAAAGCTAATGCAAGTGTTTCAGATTTACCTGACTTATCTGAAGATATTTTAACAAAACTAAGAAAGCATGCCTGGCTTCGTGGTAACTGGTATGGAGGTAAATAATGGGGTTAAAAGTTGATAGAGAAAGCCTTTAAAAACTTTTGCCTTAAAACTTTGTTAGGTATAAAATAGAAAAGTCTCCACGTACTGGAGACTTTTCAACGTCCAACTTAAACATTAACCTTAACAAATAAGATCCAAAATTCCTTAATACTTTTTGTATTCAGTATTCATTTTTTAACTAAGCCTCTTCCGTTTTTTTATTCATCCAAAAAGGAGCTGTGACAAACCATAATACTGTACCCGCAAACATCCAATTTTTATTTGCAGCTAAATCTATCACCCCAGTAAACACAAGAAATGCCGGTATTATGGTCATTATTAATCCTATTATGGAAAGTATCTTTAATACTCTTTTCATGTCTTTCACTTTAATTTTTAATTTCCTTTTGCATCATTTTACTTAGAATGAAGTAAATCGCCACAGCTTTAAACCATCCCGGAAGTCCCAGAAAAAACACCTCCACTCCATACATTCTATTGACGATCAGTGAAAACACCAATGTCAATATCCAGGTAAACAAAACTGATCCGTTAAAATTTTTACCCGCTTTTTCAGCATAGTTGGATATCAACGATGTTTTTGGAAAAACTATCACATCCATAAAAATAACTGCACCTACAGGCATTAAAATCAAGCCGTACAACGCCACGAAATCCAACAAGTTCATCACCAATGCAGGGAAGCAGGCAGCAATAGTAGTCACAAGACCAACGATCAAGGTCACTTTCCATGTTTTAGATTTAGGTATGACCGCCTGTACAGCTAATCCCGCCCTATATAAAGTTGGGTTTGCAGTAGTCCATCCAGCGATAATTACACACAAAGCACCCGCAAAACCAACGGCTCGATAAGCTACGGGTCCAGGTGCGAATTCAGCGCTATTGTTTGATTCTAATAAAAATAAGGAATACAATATACCAGAAGCAATCCACGCGATATAGTGACCTAAAAACATTCCTGTCGCGGAAGAAAATCCGTATTGCCATTTTTTAGCATACCTCAACAGAGACATGTCTGCCATACCTATATGCATGGCCATATTACAAAACCACGCAAAAAAGAGCACATGCCAAAAGGTAAACTGGCTTTGTCCCTCCAATGGAACACCTGTCCAGATTTTGGTTTTAGCAGCTTCCCAGAAGTCACCAAATGAATGCACACCCAGCTCCGGTAACACCGCTATTGCTGAAGCAACAAACACCATAATCATCCATGGTGCCGCTACATTTGCAAACCTTGACACCACCTCAAATCCAAACATGGCCACAACTGTTGTAATTGCTCCAACTATAAATACAGTCACAACCCACCCGACACTATTTGGATAAATATCTGATAATAATGGCATAGGTAAATCGAATGGAATGCCCACCGCTGTAGCTGAAACAGCTATCATTGATCCCGCCAGGCAACAAAACAGCCCTGCATTGATCAGGTTATAAAGAAGCGTGAAATTTTTTCCGCCAATTTTTTCCAGTTGATAATAAAGTGTGATTTTTTGTTTTACGGATATCTTAGCAGTGAGAAATGCCCAGCTAAATACAGCTAAAATATTTCCTATCAATAATCCAAAAACGATATCAAAAGCCGAGGCACCATGAGCTACAAAGAGTGGCCCGATAACGAATTCAGTTCCGGCGGTATGTTCACCAGCATACGTGCCTATAAAACTTCCCCAACTTTTTAACTTATTCGTTGGTATAGGCTCCCTTTCAAATTCATTTACCTCATTTAGTTTGCCTAATAATTTTTTATTGTTGAGCATAATTGGGATTAAAAAATCAAAAATCTGTTAACCTGCTAAAAGCTTATTTTAGCTTTCCCTTTTACAAATTGCGCAAAAATGCAATTTAGATTTAAGTAAACTTATTAAATCCCCAATCACTAGGCGTCCTGCTCCATACTGTTGACTAATCTTCTATATAGAATCTCTATCAATAAAACTGAATACGTTTCTGATTTTTTCTCGCTTTTTCTTTTTGATCATGTAGGCTGCTGTTTCACCCATCACCATAAAATCTGTGGTGACACAGGTGATGCCCAATAAATCTTTCAGAGGCGTGTCATTATAGGATATCACCCCAATTTCATTTCCCATTTGAAATGAGGAATCACGAATTTGTTTTACCAGATTTACCAAATCATTTTCTTCAATGATAATATAAGCATCATTTTTATGAAGCTCCATTTCCGGATAAATTTCTCCAAGCACTTCAAAATCAAATTTATGTGAAATGCAAAAATTCCTGATACCGTGCAGGATATCTTTGGGATATGGATAAACTGCTTTTTCAGGGAAAACTAGTATAAGTTTCGAGTACTTTTTCAGCTTATCAATCCCTTCTTCCAGGGCATCATATATTTCATTCTTAAAATCCTGATAAACAGCAGCATAGTCTGTATTGAGCTCCGGAAGATCATTATCCATTAAAATAAGCTTCTCCGTAGGAATCTTTTTTAATGCTTTTAATGTCGCATCTGTATAACCCTGGTGACTTTGATTAGCATCCACAAAATGTGACATGACCACATAATAATCATACCCCCCAAAGGTTTCGTCCAGGATATTTAAAAACAATTTCTCATCGCAGTGATAGATTCTTAAATCCACATGTGCATCAGGACCCAAACTACTAACGAAGGCATTATAAATCCGCATTTTATACGAACTCAACTTGTTCACCAATAAAAGCACATTTGTTCTAGAGATTAATTCTGTCTTAGCTATGTAGTACCCTTTTCCCTTGGCACTTACTATTATCTTTTGTTCTTTGAGTTTTTTATATGCCTTTTCTACCGTATCTCTTGATAAATAATGGTCTTCACTTAATTCATTAATCGATGGAATCTTCTGCCCGACCTTCAACGTTCCATTTTCAATATCCTCGATGATTGACTTAATAATCTGCTGATATTTGGGAATACGGGAATTGCCATCTACCTTAATCTGAACACTGCTCTCTTCTGATGTCATGCGAACTGTTATTAAAAAAAGCGAATCTACTGATTCTAATTAATATTATAGAATTAAGAATATAGAATGTAAAATTAACAAAGAATGAAAAAATGTCGTCATTTTACCGCTTTTCAATTTAAAATAATTCAATACACGTAAAAATTACGTTTTAAAAAAAATTCAACTAATTTTATTGCTGACAAAACATTTTAAAACGTATTAAAAAACCCGAAAATATGAGGACCTTAACGGCTGTTTTTTTATGGATAACTGTATCATTTTTTACCATCAACCTAGCTTATAGTCAACAAAAAGAATGGGAAGACCCATATGTTTTTTCTATCAATGAATTGCCGGCAAAGGCAACATCTATTTCATATCCTGATGAAAAATCTGCTTTAAAGGTAGATTTGAAGACTTCATCAAGATATGCCAGTCTTAATGGGAAATGGAAATTTTTCTGGACAGAAGTACCTGAAAAAGCTCCTGAAAATTTCTGGGAGAAAAATTTCAATCCAAAAGACTGGGGACAGATAGACGTACCAGCTAATTGGGAATTAAGAGGTTATGGAACAGCTATTTACACAAATGTCACATATCCCTTTGTCCCCGTTGACCCTCCGTTTGTGCCTGATAATGACAATCCAACAGGATGCTATTTGAAAGATTTTGAAGTTCCGAAAGAATGGAAGGACATGCAGATCACATTACATTTTGGTGGTGTCTCTTCAGCTTTTTATTGCTGGATCAATGGAAAGTTTTTAGGGTACAGCGAAGATAGTCGCCTACCTTCAGAATTTGACATTACTTCTTATTTAGAAGACGGAAAAAATACGATCGCTGTAAAAGTGCATCGTTGGAGCGATGGAAGCTACCTGGAAGACCAGGATCATTGGAGACTGAGCGGTATACATCGTGATGTTTATATTGCTGCTTCACCAAAGGTTCAATTGTATGACTTCTTTGTAAAAACTGATCTTGATGAGCAATATCAAAATGCCGAACTATTAGTTCGCGCCAAAGTAAAAAACCCGACCAATGAAAATACCGATGGCTGGAAACTCGAAGGTCAACTTTATGATGCTCTGGGAAGTGAAGTATTTGAAGAACCCCTTTCCCGTGATTTGAGGTATTTATTAAACCCACCTTATATTCAAAGAGGGCATATCGACTTTGGGGATTTAAGAGGAAAGGTAACTAATCCAAAAAAATGGAGCGCTGAGTTTCCCAACCTTTACACCTTAGTTCTATCACTTAAAGACGAAAAAGGGAAAACGATCGAAGCCAGAAGCTGCAAGGTTGGTTTTCGGGAAATTGACTTAGATGGTGGCGAATTACACGTCAATGGAAAACCAGTATTGCTTTATGGAGTCAACCGCCATGATCACAACCATAAAACAGGAAAAGTGATTGATGAAGCGACCATGCTGAAAGATGTCCAATTGATGAAGCAACTCAACTTCAATGCCGTAAGAACATCACACTATCCCAACAACCCTAGATGGCTGGAGCTATGTGATGAGTATGGCATTTATGTAATTGATGAAACCAACATTGAAACTCATGGCCTTAGTTCCCGACTTACCAATGATCCATCTTGGTCAAATGCATTCCTCGAAAGAGGTAAAAATATGGTAGAACGGGATAAAAACCATCCTTCTGTTATTTTTTGGTCATTAGGTAATGAATCAGGTTCCGGCCCTAACCATGCGGCCATGTCAGGCTGGATGAAGGCTTACGATGACACCCGATTCATTCATTATGAAGGAGCGCAAACGATGACAAACTGGGGTAATGGGGATAGAGAACCTGATCCATTTTATGTAGATATGGTTAGTCGGATGTATTCGAGCATTCCTACCATGGTAAAATGGGCCAATGACCCAAGGGAAACAAGACCGGTAGTATGGTGTGAGTATGCCCATGCTATGGGTAATTCACTTGGAAATTTTTATAAATTCTGGGATGCTATTCGGAAAAACAAGCGAATGATTGGTGCCTTTATATGGGATTGGACCGACCAGGGAATTTACCAGGAAGATGCCGAAGGCAATGTTTACTGGGCATACGGAGGAGATTTTGGTGATAAAATCAATGATAATAATTTTTGTATCAATGGGGTAATTGCTCCCGATCAAACTATCAAACCATCCGCGCTTGAAGCAAAGAAAATAATGCAGCCCGTTTCTGTTTCACCAGGCAATATTCTGAAAGGAGAATTTTGGGTGAAAAACTGGCATCACTTTGCTGATCTTAGCAAATACGATATCGAATGGGAACTTCTGGAAAATGGGATTCAAATTCAAAAAGGGCTACTCCCCTCCCTTTCTACTCCTGCGGGTAAAAGAGAGAAGTTGGAAATAGAATATTTGCAACCCGAATTAAAACCAGGCGCTGAATATATCATTCGTATTTCATTTAAGCTGAATAAAGACACCAAATATGCGATGAAAGGGTACCTGGTAGCCTGGGATGAAATCACCATGCCATTCCGTACTGCTTCCGTTACTCCTTCTTCTTTGTCAGAAATGGAAAGTCTTGAGGTGAGTGAAAATGACAATAGTATTAACATTGGCAATGCAAACTTTTCAGTGGAATTTTCAAAAACGGAAGGAGTGTTACAATCCTATAAGATAAATGGTTCGGAAGTAATCATTGATGCTCCTCAACCCAATTTCTGGAGAGCAATCACTGACAATGATGACGGAGGAGATATGCCAAAAAGGTTAGGCATTTGGAAGGATGCTGGCGCTTTACGAAATGTAGAATCTATTACCTATCATAAAGTGGGCGAGAAGGCTGTCAAAGTTGTCACTCAAATGGAATTGCCGGAAGTGAAATCTCAGCTTACTGTAAGCTATTCAATATATGGAAGCGGACAGATTAAAATTAATTATCACCTAAATACGGGAAGTGGGCTCCCTAATATTCCGAGAGTTGGAATGCAAATGAAGATACCTGCTGCATTTGATCAGCAGCAATGGTATGGTCTTGGGCCTCAAGAAACCTATTCTGATCGGAAAATGGGCGCACAAACCGGCATTTTCACCAACTCGGTTTCGAATGACTTTTTTCACTATGTAATGCCTCAGGAAAGCAACAATAAAGTGGATACTCGATGGGCATCACTTACTGATAGCAATGGCTCCGGTATTCTGATTTCTTCCTCAGAAAAGTTAAGCTTTAGTGCATGGCCATACAGCATGAAAGAAATCGAAGAGGCTAAGCATATTAATGAGTTAAAACCTAAAGACTTCATTACTGTTAACATTGATAAATTACAGATGGGTGTGGGTGGAGATGATAGCTGGTCATGGAGTGCCCGGCCACATGAGGAATTCAGGATCAAAGCTACCGAACAGGAATATTCATTTATCATTTCTCCCATTAAAAAAGATCAAAAATTAGATCCCAATACAATAAGGCTTCCAGAATTGTAAGTTAATTTATTATATTAGAGCGGCTGAAATCCAGCCGCTTTTTTTCCTAAAACCTAACTGTATTATGTCCTTATATAGAACAGAATTATTTATTGATGAAAATCCAAATAAAATAAACCACAAGTCTAAATTATTATCTTTAGGATCCGGATTTTCTCATTTAATAGATGAGCGTTTTGATACCTACAAACTAGATATTAACAGTAATCCATTTGGCACTGTTTATAATCCGATTTCCATATTTAATAACATAAACATCATTTCAAAAAATGAGGCCCCAAACGAGTCATTTTATACAGAGACCGACGGAAATTGGAATCATTTTGATTTTCATCAAAAATCAAATTTAAAGTCAAAAGAAGAGCTGAAAGACTATTTGTCAAATACGATTCAAAAGACAAATGAATGGTATAAGAAAACAGATTTTTTGATCCTTACTTTTGGTACTGCTTACACCTATAAATTATTGCCTTCTAACCATGTTGTAGCTAATTGTCATAAAGCTTCTCCTAAGAAATTCGAGAAGGTGTTATTGACCCCTGAAGAAATTGTGGAAGGCTTTAGAAGGGTATATCAGCAAATGAATAATATTACAGATATTGTGCTGGTAGTAAGCCCGGTAATGCATACACGCGATTCTATTACTCTAAATGCCGTTAGCAAATCCGTTTTGCGATTAGCGTGTCATTTAATCAAAAATGAATTTCCTCATGTGAAGTATTTTCCAGCGTATGAATTTTTAAATAGTGATCTAAGGGAATATCGATACTACCAAAGAGATTTAATTCACCCTACTGAAACAGCAATTGATTACTTGTTCCAAAAATTTGCAGAGGCATACTTTGAAGAAGAAGACAAAAAGGTGATACTAGCAATTGAGAAGATTTTGGAGAAAATTTACTTGTTGCCTTACAATCCGCAAGGATATAAACCAACTGGTATGATCAATGATGCCATAAAAGAAATCAAATCGTTTAATACCAATATTAATCTTTCGAAAGTATTAGATAAATTGAATTCGATGATATAATTCGGAATCAAGGCTTACCTGACAGGTTTCGGAAATCTGTCAGGTTTTCACCTGCCAAAAACCTCCTCAGACGTAGTAACTATACCGTTTTCTTATATTTCCAAACCGCCATTGAATTTATTGCAATACCTATTCCCAGCATTATATAAATTTCTTTGGCTATATCCATAATGGTAGATCCCTTTAATAAAACCATGCGGATCACTTTACTAAAATGTGCCAAGGGGTTTATATAATTCACCACTTTTGCCCAATCCGGCATGTTATCTACAGAAGTAAACAGTCCACTCATCAAAATGAAAACGATCATAAAAAAGTAAGATACAAAAAGCACCTGCTGTTGAGTGGATGAAATCGTAGAAATAAACAAACCAAGACCCAAAACAGCAATCAAATACACAAAGGCGAAAAAGAATAATGTAAGCAAGCTCCCTTCAAACGGAAGATCAAACAAAACCCTGGCTATGATCAATCCAAAAGCAAGATCTGCCAGTCCGATGATTAAAAAAGGAGCCATTTTACCAATTAAAAATTCATGCTTTTTAATGGGCGTAACATTTAATTGTTCGATGGTGCCTATCTCTTTTTCTTTTACCAGGTTCATTCCTGCCAGTAGCCATCCAATTACAGTTACCAGAATGACCAAAATTCCCGGAGCCATAAATATTTTATAATCCAGGAGTGGGTTATACCAATGTCGGGTTTGAACATTTATCCCAGCAGGTATTGATTTAGGCACCAACTTCTCCTTGATCAATATTTCTTTATTAAAATCAAACAATACTTTCCTACAATATCCAAGACCCAATTGAGCTGAAGAACCATTGACAGCATCCACTAAAAATTGAACTTCAGAATGATGTTCCCGATGCAGATCTTTTTCAAATCCGTCATTAATTACCATTATTAAATCTGCTTTTCCATTGGTAAGCGCATCCTCAACATATGCATTATTTAATTGAGCGATATTGACATGAAAAAATGGATTATGATCAAACTTATCAAACAAGGCTCTCGAATCTGAACTCTGATCCTTGTCAACAATCAACAGGTTCACGTATTTTAGCTCAAAAGTTGCTGCATAAACCAAGACCATCATTTGAAGGATCGGAATGATAAAAATTGCCCGGCCAAGAATTTTATCCCTGAATATTTGTTTGAATTCTTTTTGAATGATAAATGCAATTGTTCTCATCCCAGTATTTTCAATTATGCAATTCGAACTTTAAATTTTTTAACACTCACCCCTATAAAAAACACAAGCATCACAATTAAAATGAGGATTTCCTTCCAAACTAAGGTAACGTCACTCCCCTTTAACATGATGTTTCGCAATACCTCTAAAAACCATCGAGGTGGCATAAGAAGGCTTACATATTGTAATATTTCAGGCATATTTCTCAATGGGAATATGAATCCGGAAAGTAACATTGTCGGTAGCATTAATCCCATCAAAGAAATAACCATTGCAGTTTGTTGCGTATTAGCGATGGTGGAAATCATGATGCCAAGTGATAATGCCAATAAAATGAATAGCAAAGTCACAAAGAGAAGCAATATTAAACTCCCTCTGATGGGCACTTCAAACACAAAAAACCCAATGGCCAAAATGACCAACATGTTGATCATGGACAAGGATAGGTATGGCACTACTTTTCCAAGAATGATTTGAAGCGGTCGGAGCGGCGAAACCAACAAAACTTCCATAGTACCCAATTCTTTTTCTTTGACAATAGAAATGGAAGTCATCATCGCTGAAATAAGCATCAAAATCAACACCATGGATCCAGGAACAAAATTGCTGGAAGATTTTAGGTCTTCGTTAAAATACATTCGGTATGGCGCGCTGATCAATTCTACACCTCCACCTGACTTATCAATCATATAATTCCCAACTATTCCCCTGATATAATTTTCTAACAAAGCGGCAGTATTAGGATCAGAGGCATCGGTTATGATTTGGAGATTCGCCTCTTGTTCTTTCATTAAATTATTGCCAAAGTCAGGTTCAAATACTAATACCAGCATTGTATTTCCTTTTTGAAATAATCGCTCCATGCCATTAGCAGAATGAAGGTCTTCTTCCAACATAAAATATCCTGAAGAGAGGATTTTATTCGTCAGTTCGATGGATACCTCATCTTTGGCGTAATCAAGTATTCCTATTTTTGCATTCTTTATTTCTGTAGAGATTACATATCCGAAAATCAACAACTGGGTTACAGGAATGCCAAAAAGAATAAGTACCGTTCGCGGATCCCGCAAAAGATGTTTGAATTCTTTTTTTACAAATGCCAAAAACTTTTTCATCGTACTATCTCCAAAAACAAATCAAACATGTTATCCACCTTGTACTCACTTTTTAATTTATCAGGTGTATCCAGTGCCACAATTTTACCTTTATCCATGATGGTTACCCGGTCACAATATTCTGCCTCATCCATATAGTGTGTCGTGACAAAAACAGTAATACCCTGCTCAGCAGCTTCATAAATTTGTCGCCAAAATTGTCTTCGGGTGATCGGATCAACACCGCCAGTAGGTTCATCCAAAAAGACAATAGAAGGGTGATGTAAAATGGCTACCGAAAATGCCAATTTTTGCTTCCATCCTAAAGGGAGATCGCGGATAAGTGATTTTCTTTTCTCCTCCAATCCAATATTTTCCAATAGCTCTTGGGTACGTGATTTTATTTCAATCGATGAAAGCCCATAGATGCCTCCATAAAAGCGTATATTTTCTTCCACGGTAAGATCTTCGTAGAGAGAAAATTTCTGGCTCATGTAGCCGATGCTCTTTTTGATCTTTTCAGTTTCATGATACACATCAAACCCAGCTATTTTAATATCTCCGGAGGTTGGTTTAGACAATCCACATAGTATTTTCATTGCTGTGGTCTTTCCCGCACCGTTTGCTCCAAGAAAGCCGAAAACCTCCCCCTTGCGTACTTCAAAAGTCAGGTCATCATTGGCTACAAAATCCCCGAATTTTTTGTACATATTTTTTACCTGAATAGCGAGATCTTGGTCCTGCATTTGTTAATTAAGGTTAGGTTCAGTTTTCTGCATAAGCTTCATAAAAACGTCTTCCGTTCCTGGTTTGATTTCGCGGACTTCAGAGTTTTTAATTCCATTCCTTTCCAGATATTTTCTGATTTCCAGAGCAGAAATATTTTCATCTGAAGATGTAAAATGAACTACCTGGCCAAATGAAAATACGCCTTGAGCAGAAGGGAATTTTTCTAAACACTTTATCAAATGATAAATACCATCAGATTTCACTTCAAATAAAAGCTGACCAAAACCAGAGGAAATATTAGCCGGGACATCCGTTTTCAAAATTTCACCTGATTGAATAAGACTTATTTGATCACACATTTCTGCCTCATCCATATAAGGGGTGGAAACTACAATCGTAATCCCTTTCGATTGCAGTTTTTTCAATAGTTGCCAAAATTCCTTACGAGATACAGCATCTACACCGGTAGTTGGCTCATCCAATACTAATATTTTAGGATGATGAATGAGTGAACAGCATAAGGCTAATTTTTGCTTCATCCCTCCTGATAGCTGACCCGCTCTTCTTTTTTTGAAAGGCTCTATCTGAACATAAACATCCTTGATGATGTCATAATTTTCATCAATAGAAGTTCCAAAGACCGAAGCGAAAAACTCAATGTTTTCTTCAATTGAAAGATCCTGGTAAAGAGAAAACCGACCAGGCATATATCCAGTAATGTTTCTGACTTTTTTAAAGTCAATATTTGTATCCAAACCATTAACAGTAGCCGTTCCACTATCAGGGACCATTAAAGAGGTGATAATCCGAAATAAGGTGGTTTTCCCTGCTCCATCCGGTCCAATAAGTCCAAATAATTCATTTTCACTGATAGAGAGCGAAATATTATCGAGGGCTTTAATGTCGCCAAATGATTTCGATATGTTTTTTAGTTGAATCAAGGTTTAAAGAATACTTCTGCCGGCATATTTATTTTTATTGCTCCGTCATTTTCTACTAGTACTTTGAAGGCATATACCTGAGAAATACGTTCCTCTTTGGTTTGAATGTTTTTAGGGGTAAATTCTGCTTCTGATGAAATCCAACTTATACGGCCACCGTACTCCATCATATTTTGATCTGAGCCATCAATTTTTACTCTTACCTCCTGGTTTAATTTTATGGTTGACAATTGACTACCAGAAATGTACGCTTTCAATTCCATGCTATTCAGGTTTGCCATCTTCAATAAAGGTTTAACCGGGCTTACCAATTCACCTTTCTCGACATATGATTGAAGTACAATTCCCTGGGAAGGAGGGTAAATAGTGGAGCGATGGATCAAATCATTCACCTTTCTTTCTTTTGCCTCCAGGGTTACTAGCTCAGCATTTATTGATTGAAAGTTAGTTTGAATAGAAACAATTGTCTTTTCAATAACATCCACCTTACCTTTAATATCGTCTAGCTGCTTTTTAGTGGCGGCGTCATCATTAAACATTTTTTGTATTCTTTGCTGATCAGTCCTAGCGATTTCCATTTGTTGACGGAGCACCTCTATTTGTGCATTTATATTTGCCTTTTTAGCGGCAATGCTCGATCTTAAAGTTGAAATTTCTTCCTTTTGCAATACAAGTTGAGTGGTATCGACTATTGCCAGGTAACGATCAGGGGTGACCGAGGCGCCTTCTTCAAAATTTTTAGTTATTAATTTCCCGGCTACCTCAGAGGACAAAATGATTTCTTTCGCCTTGAAATTACCATAGGCATCTGCCAGTTCATTGTTGTTAGAGCAAGATGCCAAAACAAACAAACTTATGATATTTAGGATGCTTAATGATTTCATGATTTATTCAATGTTAATTCCTTTGATAAGGGCTAATTCAACTTGATTTTGATATAATTGAATGGTATGCTTATTTCGGTCGATACGTGCAATAATCTCTGCATTTACGTCCAATAAAAAATCTGAAAATGAAATCGTGCCATTTTCTAATGCGGATGTACCCGACTTGACAATAGAACTTTTCAAGTCAATTATTTCATCATCTGTCTGGATTAAAGCTTTTAACTTTTCTATTTCAGAAATTTTAGAAAGTCCGACAGTTTCAAATTTCAAATCCAATTCCGATTCTCGTGTTTTAAGATTTTGAATCTGCACATCAGCAATTTCTTTTTCTTTCTTGGTTTTTTGCCAATCGTATATATTCCAGGCAAACCTCACCCCTACTATATAGTATGGGGCAGATTCATTTTCAAAGAAATTCAATCCAGGATAACTATATCCGGCTTGACCATAGGCATAAATTTTTGGTGAAAGTGAATTGGTAAGAAGTTCTTTAGAAGTGAGAATTTGCTTTTCAGCAGAAGACAGGGATTCATATTCAGGCCTCCGGGTGATGTTTAAATCTGAAATTGAGAATGTATCTTGAACGAAAAATTCATTGCTCTTTATTTCTAACCCCAATAGTAAGGTTAAATTTTGTTTTAAATATTCAACAGTGAATTGCAGATCGGTTTTTTGTTGATCAATAATTAATTTTTCTGCTTTTAATTTGTTCAATTCAGATTTGAGAATCATTCCGTTTTGATAAGCTGATTCCAGGTTTTTCTGTCGCTCATTTAGGTATTGCTTTTTGCGATCAAGAATCTTTAAGTTTTCTTGAAGCATAAGAATGGCAAAATATGCATCAGAAACATTTTGATAAACCTGGTAAATAGATGTGTAAACAATGGCATTATTTGCTTCCATGGTGGAAAGCTCTTTTTGACTTAATTTATTAACTAAAGCCCCATCATAAATTTTCTGATCAATTTGTGCCCCAAAATTGTATTGAAACCGATCGATAGAAAGTCCCTCCGCGCCAGGACCCAAAGGTGGAACCGTAACTGCATCACTCTGATACCAGGCTTTTCCATAAGCACTTAATTGAGGTAAATTAGAAGTTGAAATAGATTCTTCTTTTAAACGATATATTTTTTGGTTATTTGCTACCAGCTCCATCAAAGGGGAATTTAATTTCGCTTTTTTAAAACATTCTAAAAGACTTAATGTATCCCCTTTTTGAGCCAATGACTGGCCGGCAAAAAACATTATTAACAATAGATTAAGCCATTTCATTATTCTATCTTTTTAAAGCCCTAATAATAAATTCATATACTTCTGCTTTTCGCTCTGTCATAATTTTATCAAAATCTGATTTCATGGTATTTGCTACTACTCTTTGTAGTAATGGGCGAGCCGCAAAGGGAAAGACAATCATACTTAGCACATTGATCCAAAGTTGCACAGGATCTATTGGGTGAATATTACCCAGTTTTATTTCTTCTTTAACCTGCAAAAAAACCTTTCCTATACCTTCATTCAAGTTCTGGCTAATCAGGTTTTCCAGGTAAGAAGGATTTTGCTGGATTTCAGACAGTACAAAAATCGGGAGTGAAGGATTGGCAGACAATAAATCTATATAGGTGTTTATGATTTCCTTAATCTTTTGAAACAGAGGAATGTCACCTTTAATAATAGTTCCCACCTCCCCCATCAAAGTTTTTATGGCTGTTTCAAAAACCTCTCTGAACAATTTTTCTTTAGATCTGAAATAGTAATGAAGCATAGCTTTATTTATACCGGCTTCATCTGCTATTTCTTGCATTCTTGCTCCAGCAAGCCCCTTTTTAGTAAACACATTTTGAGCAGCAACTTTAATTTTTTCCTCCGTTGAAATACTCTTCTTCATAAACTCACCAAATAGTTTAACTATTTAATTTAACTAAACGGTTAAGTTATGCAAAAGATTCCACAGATTACTATTTTTCTTGAAATAAAGGATTATTTAAACGATGATGGCAAGGCTAACTAAAGCACCACTAATTTTTAAATTTCGCTTTTCTGCATTGCTTTGATTCAATTCAAATTTTATTCGGCCATCAACATCAACAAAATTGATAGTAGATCCTTTTTGAGCTTGTCCAGGGCTATCTGTAACCAGCAATGTAGTATTAAGAACTGAAGCCTCACTTATAGAACTTAATTGATGTAAGCGATCATCTGCAACAAACAGAATGTGGCATTTTTGTATTTCATCAATTGAATTATACTTTTCAATAACCAGATCAAGTCCCTGAGTTTGCTTCTTCATGCCCGCCATCTTTTGAAGCTCATCATACAATTCAGAATTCCCTAATACCCCAATTACAAAATTTCCAGACATCATTGGTTCTGGCCATTTTATATACCTCGTAAAATTGTAGATAAAGATACTTTGGTATTTAGCTTCCTGAGCCATAGTTAATTGAGTCATACAAACTATAGCTAGCACAGAAAACACAATTCTAATTCTGGTCATTTAATTGCTTTTGCGTAATGATACTATAAAAACTAAGGTAAAAAGTTGGGGATTTATTTGTAATTGATCACTGATATTAATCACTATACCGCTAAATTAAAAATATTTGAGAAGTATAAATTATGAAATACACATTTAATTTTCATTTGTATTTGTTATTATATTTTATCCAGCAACCAAAGAAAAATTGGTTGCTTTTCTTGCACAAGTAGCAAATCAATTTTTCTCATATACCCACTTTCCTCATCATTTTTCATTTTCAACCACACATCATTGCCCCCATTTACTAAAAACCTATTTCCAGGATTTGTTTCACCTAGTACCTCCGACCCCGATGAAGGGCTTGACATTAAAAACGCATATGAACTATTAACAATACCATATTTCTTGTCGAGTTTAATATTGCTATTTAGCATCACAATTATGGTCAAAACAAGTACCGAAACTTGTAAAGCAATTGAAGGTTTTTTCTGATGCATTCTTCGGTAAAGTAACAAAGCAAATAAAACCACGAGGACTAATACAATGACAAAACTAATCGCTGACCCGTATTTAAAAACAAGGTTTTCCAGAAACTCTTTATCACTATAATCATACCCTTCAATGCCATACTTGCTAGCAAGGGTTTCCATTTTTTTGAGAGCAAGTTTATTCCGTGAATCTAAATAGTATTTATTAAGAAAATACAGGGTGCCAGGAATGTTGTCTAGCGCTTCATTTATGTATGCCATTTTTAAATACATGGATGAAGTGAACACCCCTTCTTTTTCTAAAGAAGTATAAATTTCCAATGCTTCAGTAAATTTTTTCTGTGCGAATAAAGAATCAGCCTTCACTAATGAAATATTTTTATCAATGCATTTAGCTGAAAAACTGACAGTTACGAGATATAAGAAAAAAAAGTAAAATAATTTTCTTTTGACCTTTTGGCTTTTAAACATAGACTCCTAAATTTGCAGTCCAATTACGGAAACGGCTAGTAAAAAATCAAGCTATTTTCCTGATTCCGTAGCTCAGTTGGTAGAGCATCTCCCTTTTAAGGAGAGGGTCCTGGGTTCGAGCCCCAGCGGGATCACTTACTACACAAAAGCCTTTGATTATACGATCAAGGGCTTTTTTTATTATACTTTTTCCAGGCACAAATCCATCATTTTCAGGCAGATACGATGTTAATTTTGATCGTCAGATGTCAATCTATTTTAAATAATATGATTAATCTAAAAAAAAATATAACTTTTTTTATAATATCCTTTGATTATCTAAAATGAAATCACTTATTTTGCTCAACTTTAGCTAGCATCACAATTCAATCATTTAACTACTCAAAAGTTGGCTATGCTAAGCATATAATTGTATTTATTGAACAATTAATATAATTTTTACAACACAACCCGACTAATGTTAAAAAGCTATTACAGTAGATCTTTTAGTATCCTCCTATTGATTATAGACCTTGTACTAATCAATATAGCTTTTATTCTGGCTTTCAGCTTAAGGTTTGAGCGAATTGTATTTGACCATAGGGAGTATCTTGCCCTCCTGGCTTTAATTGACCTGATCTGGATTATTGCCTCGCTTTTTAACA
>JBNLGO010000073.1:0-18082 GCA_050306095.1 Cyclobacteriaceae bacterium | reverse complement strand
ACTGTGCAAGAAAAGGCGAGCCCATGTACAATCCATCCAGCCACATTTGCCATGGATAACGCTTTTTATGCCAAAAACCACCTTCTGAAGTTCTAGGATGTGTGCTCATTTGATCACGCAGCAAATCTATAGCCTTTTTATACTTTTCGTCTTTTGTCTCTTTATACATGGCAAAGAGAAACTTACCGGTATTGATCATGTCAATATTATAGGCCTCTAAATTGTAGGTTTTGATCTGGCCCTCATCATTGATCATGTAATCAGCATAATCCTTGATATACTTATAATACTTCACGTTTCCGGTATATATCCAAAGTCTTTCAAGGCCAGTACAAACCACACCATGGGTATAGTTCCATCGAGGATTACTGTTAAAATCAAGCATCCATGCTTCGGGATTTCTCTCCATGTCAGCATCAGCAAGACCCATTGCACGAGCCATATATTCCACTGACTTTTCATTGATCGGAGATTCTTGATCCTCCCCATTTTCCACATTATGATAGCACGATATAAGCAGTATGCTTAATAACAACATGAATACTGCAAAATGGCGCCCTGGTCTTAACTTCATAAAAACTATATAAAAATCATTAATATTGATTACCCCCATACACATTAGTATGGACGATCAAATTTTGGAATTTTAAAAATTTATGAAGTAGCAGGAATTGTGATTTACTATTCAATTATTATCGAAAAGGCTTAATTTCTACTAGTGATTGTCAATAACCGCTTATGGAATTTCAAAAACTATCTTCCAATTAATTGCTTATAATGTATTAGGGTTTATTTGGTTTTATCGGTTAGCAATTATTTACATTAAATTTATTCGTTCAACTAATAAACCTGTCATGGCTACTAACCTAACTTTACCAAAACAAAGAATTACATCCATTGATTCACTGAGAGGGTTTGCTCTTGCCGGAATCGTCATCGCCCATATGATCGAAGAATTTGTTGGTGGGGTAATTCCTGAAAATGTGGAAACGTCTTTTCATACGGGAGTCTTCGACTATATCGCCGAGGGATTTATGCAAATTTTTATACGGGGAAAATTCTACACTTTGTTCTCATTTCTATTTGGAATCAGCTTTTTTATCATGATGGATCAGGCGGCTAAAAAAGGCTCAGATTTTCGATGGCGCTTTATTTGGAGGTTGGTGATTTTACTTTTTATTGGGCTGATACATTCTGCTATTTATCGTGGGGATATATTGACTGTTTATGTAGTTATTGGATTTATTTTACCATTATTCTATCGGGTACCAAATAAATGGTTGATTAGTTTTGCCGTAGTTTTATTATTGGGCGCCGGAAGATTTTTAATTTTTAAATTCATGAGTGAATACCCTTTATTTGGACTTGATTTTATCAATTCATCATCACCTGAAGCTTTAGCCTATTGGAACAACCTAACATCTGGAACCTGGATGCAAATAGCGAATGACAATATCACCAATGGATTACTGCAAAAAATTAATTTTCAATTTGGGGTTTTTGGTCGCGGTTATCAAACATTGGCATTTTTCTTACTAGGATTATTAGCTGGAAGAATAAGGATCTTCGAAAAGATTGCTGATTTTCAACAAAGTAAAATCGCCGATAACCTGGAAAAGAAAGATTGGAATATTAGAAATGATTACCCTTTCAAAAAACAAATCTTCAAGACAATGTATTGGTCCATTGGATTAACAATCGTGTTCATTGTGGCGACAATGGCCATATTTGCAAATGCCCCGCAACCTGTAAAATTTGATAATATAATTGCTCTTTCCGGCCTTACTGCTATGGATCTCATGAACGGCGCTATGACCATTCTATTTATCACGGGATTTATTTTAATTTTCAATAAAAAGAGAAAAAGTGTTTTGCAAGCTTTAGCCCCCTATGGAAGAACTGCCTTGACAAATTATGTTTTGCAATCGATTATCGGAACGTTTATCTTCTATAGTTATGGATTAGGATACGTCGGCAAAATGCCCGTTTCCATTGCATTTCTTATAAGTTTTGTAATCATCGCAATTCAAATGTACGTTAGCAAGCTATGGCTTCAATATTTTTATTATGGACCGCTGGAGTGGATATGGAGGTGTTTGACACATTTTAAAGTGTTTCCCTTTGTCAGGAAAACGGAAGAGGAAATTAAGCTGGCAAAAGTAGGTTCATGATAAAATTTATTCATACCACTTCTCAAAGTATTGGTAGGAGAAGTTAAGAATCTGTTTCTTCCACTTCTTGAGAATAAAATCTTTCATGAATCAAGGGAATTCACCCTCAGGAATGCATGTCGTCGGATCACTTTAAGTGGTCTGATGGCTAGACTTTCAGAAAAAAAAGCCAGTCCATACAAGTATAGACTGGCTTATAAAAGGGTGTTTTGACAATGTTATTTAGCTCTCAGCATCACTACTGATTTAGCAGGTATTGTCACTGATATGAAATTGTTTTTAATTTTTGCTTTGTTAAATTCTTTCAAGGTAACTTTTTCGTCTTTATCAAAGTCATTGTATGCATCTAATGTAGCTGCAGTAACAATCTGTCCCGTAACACTTTTCGCATTGGATCCCCTTAGATCACACTGAATGGTGATGTCCTTATCTGGGTGAACGTTGACAATGGAAATATTGATGGTTCCATCTTCCGATTTTGAACTTGAAACATTCAGAGCAGGAATACTTTGATCTCCTTCTTTATATTCAGGGTTGTCTTGGATATCACTTGGTAATAAAGCTGCATCCTGGTGTACTTTATACATATCAAATACATAATAGGTAGGTGTCAATACCATTTTTTCATCCTTTGTGAGAATAATGGATTGAAGTACATTTACTACCTGGGCTATATTGGCCATTTTTATACGATCAGCACGATTATTAAAAATGTTTAATGATATTCCAGCAACAAAAGCATCCCTTAGCGTGTTTTGCTGATATAAAAATCCAGGGTTAGTACCAGGCTCTACATCAAACCATGTACCCCATTCATCAACCATCAAACTGACTCTATTCTCTGGGTCATAATAATTCATTAAATCGATATGCTTATCTAAAACGGGTTCTATACCCAAACTTTTATTTATAATGAATGCATATTCATCACGATCAAACACGGTAGCAGAACCTTTACTACCTTGCCATCCTTTCACTGTATAGTAATGTAGGGAAAGTCCATTCATTCTTCTGCTGCCAATGTTTTCCATCATTACCTTTGTCCAATTAAAGTCATAATCACTTGCACCAGAAGCAATTTTAAACAGCTTGTTATCACCATAGTTACGACAATAAGTGGAATACCTTCGGTATTGATCCGCGTAAAATTCTGGTCGCATTGATCCTCCACAGCCCCAGCTTTCATTACCAACACCAATAAATTTAACATTCCATGGCTCCTCTCGTCCATTTTTACGTCGCAAATTAGCCATCGGGCTATCCCCGTCAGAATTAACATATTCTACCCACTTTGCCATCTCCTCCACGGTTCCGCTACCTACATTCAAACTTAAATATGGCTCTGTACCAATCAGTTCACAGAAATTCAAAAACTCATGGGTTCCAAAACTATTATCCTCTACAATACCACCCCAATTGGTGTTTACCATCCTTGGTCGATCTGCTCTAGGGCCAATTCCGTCCATCCAGTGATATTCATCAGCGAAACAACCACCCGGCCAACGCAAATTTGGAATATGAAGATTTTTTAAAGCTTCCACTACATCTTTGCGGTATCCATCAATGTTTGGAATGTCAGAATCCGGTCCTACCCAAATACCTCCATAAATACATCTACCCAAATGTTCACTAAAGTGACCGTAAATGTGTTTATTGATCTTCACTTCGCTTTGATCTGTATGGATGATCAGCTTGGTTTCTTGCGCAAGAGTGAGTTGCGAAACCAATAATAAAATTGAAAGTATAGTTAATCTCATTTCGATAAATTTTTTAATGACTAATTAAAGGTAACAATTACACTTAAAAAATGTTGTTTTATAAAATGAAAAGTTTTGCAATGAAGAAATTTGATGACCCAATTGCCTTCCAATTCAATTAATCAAACTGATAATCACCCCCATTAATCATGATAAACCCATAGCTGAGGTAGGAATCATAATTGTCATCTTTCTTATGAGTAAGTCCTTTGGGAATGACTTTGAGAAGGCATTTTATATGTAAATCATGGATAAGAGATTCGTATTTATTGAGGATTTTAATCATGATAAATTGGTCCTCATATATTTTCAAAATACCCAACGGCTCATCCAACTTAACCAAAAACCAATCTACATCTTCATTTTTCTTATCTCTTTTAAGCTTGATCCGATCAACTATTTTCCCGGAACCGGTAATGAAAAACTCCTGTAAATGGCGATTCGATCTTGGACAATGTAATTTGATTTTCTTTCCAACATGATTTGCTGGTATAATGGTATTTGCCTTAAATATTTCTGCCACAGAACTTAAACCTCCACTACCAGGAAATGCAGAATCATTGGGTTGACCAACACGAAACCGAACGGGTCTCCAATAGTCTTTCACTAAGTCAATACTGCTCATTTTGCTCACATAAAAAATGATCAGCAAACCGTTGATCGCCAATGTCCAAACAAAACTTTCAGTAGCCAATTCCCTTCCACTTAAAAAACCATTAAATAAAAAATTGATCAACATCAACCCCACAAGAAATAATGCCAATCTGAATTTGACATCCTCAAATCGTTGGAGAGTTGAATAACTGAAATACTTAGAATTATTCATCGTATTGTTAATCAATATAGCCCATACCTGTACTGAGAAAATGAAAAACGGAACATAAAGAATTAGGAGGTTCTCAAAAAGAAAATAGTCATAGAGCGCATGAAAAAAAGCCCCTAGCAAAAAGTGGAAATAGATCACCAGAAAATTCTGCCTCTCCTCTCGAAATTTGTACAATACTATGCCATACGCTGCTACACTGGCAAACACCATATGACCAATAGCGGAAGTAAGGGCACGTGAGATGACAATCGACCCACTAACATCCCTGAAATAAAGGAGGTTTTCAATAAACGCAAAACCCAACGCTGAAATACAGGCATAATAAATAAGATCATAGGGTTCATCAATTTCATCTGTATAATTGAGAATTATCAATACCGGAATGATTTTGATGAGCTCTTCTACGAACCCAATCCCAATGAAGCAATAGACGAATAGATTGTAAAAGGTGTTGTCAGAATATTCTATCTGAAAAACCTGGTGCACATAATCGCTTAAAGGGAATGTAAAAAATGTAATGGCCATGCTAATTAGCAATGTGTAAAAAGAAATGGCAATACTTTCCTGCTGAAAAAAATCGAGATTTCTAATGTAATAAAACCAAATCCCCAGAATTAATAGTGCTGAAAAAAAGCCCAGCAAGTGCATCTCTGTAAACACGGTGGCTGATTGGTAGAAATAATAGGTAAGATCTTTTTGATCTAATTCCTCAATAATACGGGTGAACTCCTCGGAATGGAATTTCAGATTATTAAGATCGATGGGTGATTCTGGTATGACCATCCATATAAGAGTCCCCACAGTTGTAATCATACCCAGACTCCAAACGAAAGCACGCATAGGTCCATCTTTAAATAACAACTTACGGTTACGACTTTTAGAGTAAGTAAAAAGGATATATCCTCCTAGAACGACGATTGTCCAAAAAATAATGGTTAAAGATCCTATCATAGGTTAAAAAATGTCCTCAAAAATAACAGATTGAATGGATTTAGAAAAAAATTCCATTCAAAATGGTCTTTACAAATCTATAATCAAGAGTGGTTGATGTTTGATCTAATTTTCAAAAACATTAATAAATGTAACCTGCGAAGTATTTTAATGAATGGACTTTATTAAGATGTTAGCTAAAACAATGAGAGTTATTTTCTAAAAAAACGCATAAAAATGAGGCTGTAAGATGACTCAAACAGCCCCATTCACTTTCAACTTTATTTTGTTTTGATCACAAATCCCCCTGCCGGTTTTATGGTAATTGTGGTAGATTCTGATAATTCTATTTCCGATGTGGAGAAAGAATGATGCGTTTCTCCATCGGTGATGATGGTTCCTGAAGCACCAAACTGGCTTAGATCCAGGTTAAACTCCTTGGCTTCATCCTCTCCATTAATACCAACGATATACCAACTATCTCCTGCTTTCCTTGCCAATATCACTTCTTTACCTGGAAACCCTTCGATGAATTTCACATCATCCCACTGTGTTGGTAAGTTTTGCAAAAATGCTTTCACATATTCAGGTACCGTAGCCATTCCTTCTGGCTTTTCGCCCATGTGCTGCACGCCAGACAAAAACAGGATAGAAGTAGCCAAATCGAAACCATTGGTTGTTCTTCGCTGAATATTAGGAATGGTATCCAAGACCATCGGGGTAAAATCCATCGGATCAAACACATTTCTTGTAAATGGTGCCATGGCCATATGAGCCGGCGCTTTATCGGCATTTCTTTGGTCAAAAGTGATAAATTCATATCCCATGATAGCTTCTATCGTCACCAGGTTAGGATAGGTTCGTTGCCACCCCCTAGGTAAGGTGGCGCCATGACAATTCACCATTAACTGGTAGTCCGCGGCATCTTTAAATATATCCAAATAATATTCGATCACCGACTGCCCATCTCCACCGAAAAAGTCAACTTTAATCCCTTTAATTCCCATTTCTTTGAGTTTAGAAAATTCAGCCACCCGATCTTCATGGGTTAATAATTTGCTTTTTGGTGTGTATTCTGTCTCATTCCAATCACCAGAAGAATTATACCATAAAATCAGCCCTACTCCTTTTGATTGCGCATATTCTGATAACGCCCTTATTTTTTCATAACCAATATTATTATCCCAATTGACATCCACGAGGCAATATTGCCAGTTCAGTTCAGCGGCATAATCAATGAATTTTTTCTGCACATCGTAATTCACCGAATTGTCTTTTAAAAGCAACCAACTCCAAGAAGCATAACCCGGTTTAATGAAATCGGTCTCTATATCAATGGCTGGATTGGCTAGATCGGTCCCTAAAGTTGACTCCATAATCGTAGCTAAAGAACCTAAAGCGATCACACGCCACGGCGTAGAAAACGAGGTGGAAGATACTGGAAGATTTCCTTTGCCGGTAAACACTTCCGTATCATCAGGAAAGCCTACCTTTATTTGAGTAGTTCCTTCAACGGTCACCAATCTGGATCCACAATAGTTTCTGTCTAATCCTGCTTCGGTAATTAATAGCCAATTATCACCTGTTTTAAACAATCCAGGGTATACCCAACCGGCTCCTAAAGGAGAAGGCTGACCAACAGGAATATTTTCTACATAATGCTCTTCGTACGATGGATTGGTATTGCTCCACCCTGTTTTTGAAACAGACATGGGTTGAAGCCAACATTTTGTGTTTCCTGGAAAGTTATATGTCGTAGCTTCTTCCTCAACAATATACTCTGATTCAGGCGCCTCTGGAAAATGGTAACGAAAAGCTACGCCATCATTGGAAATACGAAAAATAACATCCATCTTATTTCCACTTTCATTGGCAAGGTGAAAGGTCTTTTCATTTGCATGGTATGTGATTTTTGATTTTTTACCATGGGCTAATTCATAGGCATCATTGACCTCTGAAATTTCAGAAACTCCGGTTAATTCCAGTTTATTACTAAATTCCAACCCTTTTAATTTGACGCCGAGTTGCGAATCATCCAGCACAAGGGAATCGTCCTTTTTGATGGTGAAACTTAATTTCCCCTCAGAAGAAAATATGGAAACTTTTATACTATTGTCTGGGCTTTGTAAATTGAGGTTTGGTCCTTTTGAGCTACAACTTCCCAATATCACAATGATGAATGCTAATACAACTTGATAGATTTTCATTGATTTATAATTTAAACACTCAATAAAGGTAATAAACACCTTTTAAAAATAAGTGATGAAAAGTGATATTTTGCAATCAACTATATAATAATGTAATTACCCTTGATAAATAAGAAACTTGTTGTTGAAATAGCATCAGGAGTAAACTAGTTTTGAAGAAACCTTTATATAATTTTCCCTTTTAGTAAAGTGAAACTATGTGGAGGAAATTGATAATTGAATGACTCTCCTTTTAATTTAATTGCTGACTTTTTTACAGTTTTAACACTTTCTTTGTTAAAATCATTTCCCGATTTAATATCCGGTCCATTCACTTCAAACACTTCTAGCTCACCTGAGAATTTACCCTGTTGAGAAATAATATCTGTGGATATCGATTGGTCTTTATGGCGATTAACCACACATATAACCACCTCTCCATCATTATAAGTGGCCGAGACATCCAGGAAAGGCACACCAGTTTGCATAGTTGTTTGTTCCCCCAGACCAATATTAAATTCTTCTGTATCATACGTTTCACAATCCACAAAAACATCCAATGATGTGCCCTTTACATGCGATGAAAAAAGCTGTAAAGGATAATAGATGGTTTGCTTATACAACCCCTCTTCATTAGTAAAAATAGGAGCAATTACATTAACAAGTTGTGCCATATTCGCCATTTTGACTATGTCGGCATTCCGCACAAAAGCGTTTAAAAATCCCGAGATCACAAGGGCATCTTCTAAGTTATACTTTTCTTCCAATGCACGCTCTCCTCTTGCAGAAGCTCCTCTTCTAGCCCGGTACCAAACATTATATTCATCCCAGGCAATATAAATCGGATCACGATCGCCCCGGTTAGCCTTTTGCATTTCCCGTGCTATCATTCCCTTTACGATTTGGGTACGCTGATCAAGGACCAATGGCGTGGACATGAAATTGTAATAATCATCATCAGGATTACCTACATAAATATGAAGTGCTATATAATCTACTACATCTCGTAGTTCATTCAATATTTGACTGTTCCAGCTATCAGGATCAGCAAAAGGACGATAGTTGGATGAACCGGCAGCTATTAATTTTATCGTTGGATCAGTCAATCGCATAAGCTTGGCAGCCTCCCGAGCTTTTTTACTGTAGTCTTCCGCATTAAGATGACCCATCTGCCAAAAGCCGTCCATCTCATTACCTAAACTCCAATATTTGATATTGTGTGGTTCAGTGTAGCCGTGCTTTTTTCTTAATTCGGCATAGTACGGCCCCTCTTTAATGTTGCAATATTCCACCCAACGCTGTGCTTCTTCGATTGTACCAGTACCCATATTCACAGCGAAATAAGGCTCAGTATTTATTAATTTTGCATAGTCAACAAATTCATTGGTGCCAAACTGGTTGGTCTCTAGTCGATGCCAGGCAAGCTCCATTCTGGGAAGCCGATCTTCCTTAGGGCCCACACCATCCAGCCAATGATAATTCGAAACAAAATTCCCACCTGGATATCTTGTGATGGACACATTCAATCCTTTCACCGCTTCCAGCACATCCTTTCGAAATCCGTTTTCATCAGCTAAAGGTGATTCCGGATCATAAATCCCACCATATACACATCTTCCCAGGTGCTCAACAAAATTACCGTAGATCAATGGACTTACTTCACCTATTTGACGTTCTATGTCAATTTTAATCCTGGCATTTTGTGCATGACTTAAAAATAGTGTAAATGAAAATACTAGTGTAAAGAAGATTTTGACAAAGGTTTTCATATATCTGAAGTTTAATTTCACTTTTTAGCGATAATAAAATTTAACCAGCCTTACCCTTATCAGCATTTACAGGAATAAAAGATATCATTGAAAATATCTTTTTACCAATTCACCACTGGCCAACCTTCCTCATCCCAACTAATATCGCGAATAATTAATTTCGGTTTCCCTTCGTCATCTGCATCATAAGCGTGACAGACGAGATAATCTTTGCCATCAAATGTATAAGCAGAATTATGCCCAACACCATTCCAATCTTTATTTCCCTCCAAAACCAAGGATGAAGCTCCTTCATCCATTCGTTTTCCTTCTTTATTAAGGTAAGGCCCTTTAATGGATGTTGACCTGCCTACCACTATTTTATAGGTGCTTTCCACACCTCTACAGCAATAATCTATTGAAACAAAGAGATAGTAATATCCATTTTTCTTAAAAAGGAATGGCGCCTCTATAGCACCTTTTCCAGCTTTATAATCATCTGTTGTAAAACTTCTTTCCCTTTTTGCGATCGTAAACCACTCTTCGGGTTGAACTTTTTTTGTAAGATCATTATTCAATTTTACCAACTTCATTCCGCTCCAGAACGAACCAAAGGTCAACCAGGGCTGGCCTTCGTCATCAAGAGCTAAATTTGGATCTATAGCGTTCCAAAGGTCACGACCAGGTACTGATTGAACCACTTTTCCTTGATCTGTCCATTTAAAATCAGGGCTGGATGGATCAAGAGTTTTATTAGTTACCACCCCAATACAGGAAGTGTTTTTGCCAAATGCGGAAACAGAATAGTATAAATAATATTGGCCATCGTGAAAGAAAATATCTGGCGCCCACATATGCCCTCGAAATCCAGGTACGGCATCAATCGCCCATTGTGGCGGATTGTCAAAAACACGTTCTTCTTTTTTCCATTCTTTCATATCTTTGGAAGAATAGACAGATATGCCCCAGCCTGTACAAAACAGGTAGTAGGTATCATTTGTTTTAATCATAACCGGATCATGAACGCGGATGTCAATATAATCCTGACTAAAACTTACGAGGGGATTAGCGAGAAATGACATCAAAACCACTAGAATTAATATAGGTTTTTGCACTTTCATGTCCGGTTACTTTTTTTGAATAATTAATCATGCCATCACTTTGTGCGGCGACATAGTTTTTTGTCTATTAGAATTTTACTTCTGTTTATTTTAATGTCAACACAACCACTGAAAATGGTGGTAAATCAACTGTTAATTGATCTTTTTTGCTTTTATAATCCTTAAACTCTGTTGGTTTTACATTTTCTGTATTGTCAAATGTATTGTGATCCTGTAGCTTTTCAGAAGCAAGAATTTCTCCTGACTCTACCTTTAGTTTATCAATTCCGAAGGATACCTGGTGTTGATTATGTGCATCAATATTAACTAATGAAATATGAACTACGCCATCTTTATCTCTTGATGCAGAAGCTGAAATAGCTGGTAAAGACTCATCACCCAGTTTATAATCTACATTTTTAAATTCTACCGGAATCATGGTAGCATCCTGGTGTACTTTGTACATTCGCATTACATGGTAGGTAGGGGTCAACAACATCTTTTCTTTGTCCGTAAGGATAACTGCCTGGAGAACATTGATCGTTTGTGCCAGGTTTGCCATTCTTACTCTCTCGCAATGATTATTGAAAATATTCAAAGTAGTTCCGGCAATCATGGCATCACGCATGGTGTTTTGTTGATATAAGAATCCCGGATTTGTTTCGGGCATCACATTGTACCATCCTCCCCACTCATCCACTACCAGGGCAATTCTTTTTTTAGGATCATATTTATCCATGATAGCTGAATGCTTTTCAACCAGCTCATTCATTCTCAAAGCTGTCTGCATAGTAGAGAAATATTGCTCCTCATTAAAATCAAAAGATGAACCCTTATCATTCCACTCCACAAAAGAATATGAGTGTAAAGCAACTCCTTCAATGATATGATGAGGTACTTCTTTCATCAAAGTTTCTGTCCAATGGTAATCAGCTACATTTGCTCCAGAGGCAATTCTGAACAATCCATCACTGTTTGTCCAGTCTGTCATAAACGTACTATACTGTCGTAAAAGATTTGCATAATGCTCAGGCTTCATGTTTCCACCGCAGCCCCACATTTCATTACCTACGCCCCAAAATTTTACTCCCCATGGATCTTCCTCTCCATTTTCCTTCCTCAAATCTGACATAGGACTTCCATCGGCCTGATTGACATAATATACCCAGTCAATCAACTCCTGAACAGTTCCACTACCTACATTAGCAGCCAGATATGGTTCAGCATTTAGCAATTCACAAAGATTTAAAAAATCATGGGTACCGAAACTATTATCTTCCGTCACACCACCCCACCAACGATTCACAAACTCAGGACGTTGATCTTTTGGTCCGATACCATTTTTCCAATGATAGGTATCTGCAAAACATCCTCCCGGCCATCTCAGATTAGGGATATCAAGGTCACGTAATGCTCTTACCACATCTTTTCTGATTCCATTAATGTGAGGAACGGTGGTGTTATCTTCTCCTACATAGAATCCACCATAAATACATCTTCCAAGGTGCTCTGCAAAATGCCCATAAATGTGTTTATTGATGACGTGCTCTCCCTTATCCCACTGAAAAGTCATTTCGACAGGGGTATCTTTTTGAGCAAAAGAAGCAAATGGAAGTGCGATAAATAATATTGCGTATAATAAATTCTTTTTCATTTTTCTGATTAATCTTTTATTAATGGTGTTATTGTTTTTTCACTTTAATCACACTCAATGAATATGCTGGTAAATCTACGGCTACCTTTTTTCCTTTTAATTGGATAGATGTTGCCGTAGGCGCTATTCCTTTTGGATCATCAAGTGAATTTACACCCTCCAGATCCTCACTATTCAGCGTAATCAATTCAGCATTTGGATCAACCTTGCTTACACCACTAAGACTAACAGAAATGCTTTTGGAAGCCTCATTGGAGTTTACCACTTTGATGATAATCTCATTAGTATTTTCATCTAATACCGATGAAGCATAAATTCCACCTTGACCTTTTACTGGTTCTTTTCCTGCTGTAATTGGTATAAGTTTAGTTCCAGCATTATTGGCGAATAATTTTTGAACATAATAATTAGGTGTACCGTATGAACTTAAGTTATCAAACCAAATTAGGTCCGGTGTCCATTGCCAACCTTCCACATGCGCAAATAACGGAGCATAAGAAGTCAGCCAAACCACATCAGCATTACGCTCTAAACCCGTCATATACGCTGCTTCTGACATAGCACATTGCCAGTTGTTTTTATTATTTGGGCTAGCTATCGCTACACTTTGCGCAGCATATTCGCCGGCAAATATTTTATAACTGCTTCGATCGTAGGAATCATATCGATCAGCGTTTTCAAGAAACCAATCGGGAGCACGATAATAATGCTCATCTACGATTTCCGCATTCATTTTTTTCAATTCTTTTTCAGCATAATCGAATTGCTCACCGTCAGGAAATGGTCCTGTTCCTGATACTATTATCATGTTAGGATATTTATCTTTGATAGCTTTGACAAATACTTTTAATCGGTCAAAATAATCTGGTCCCCACTGCTCATTTCCTACACCAATATACTTTAAGTTAAAAGGTTGAGGGTGGCCCATGTCGGCTCTTATTTTTCCCCATTTAGAATCTGTAGCTCCATTAGCAAATTCAATTAAATCCAATGCATCCTCAACATAAGGATCTAACTCGTCCATTGGCACCAATTCTCCTGTATTAAATTGGCAAGCCATACCACAACTCAATATTGGTAAAGCTTCCGCTTTTAAATCTTCTGCTAATTGAAAATATTCGAAAAAGCCTACTCCAAATGTTTGGAAATAATCAGGTGTTAGTCGGTGTGCAAATTCAGTATTCCATCGGTTGATGATCATCTCTCGATCTGCTATATTTCCTACCGTTTTTTTCCACTGATATCGCTTATCAAGCGTTCTTCCTTCCACTATACATCCACCCGGAAATCGTAAAAAACCCGGCTCCATATCAGCCAAAAGCTGAACAAGGTCCTTTCTCAAACCCTTTGGTCTTCCCATCCAGGTTTCTTCCGGAAATAGGGATATCATATCCATTTCGATAGTTCCTGTTCCTTCAAAGGTGATTTTCAGCTTTGCTTTTGCTTCAGTAGCTGTAGCTTTAAAGCTTGCTTGATATTCTTTCCATTCTGATCCTGATACAGCCACTTTTGTTCCTCCCAGGCTTTTTCCGTCCTTATCAATAAAATGAATATTGATTGCCGAAATACCATTGGTCACACTGGCATCAAAAGTCAGGTTATATTGAGCACCTTCCTTGATGCCCATACCACGGAATCCCTCATTGATCAATTCATATCCTTGATCATTTTTGACATTAATTCGGGCAAAATGTTGGTTCACTTTTTCACCTTCTTTGACCACTATCGCCCGGCCTGATTTTTCATTGAGAGAGTGTCTATCGCTTTTTGGCTGAATCCATCCCATTAATGGTGCATTAAATTCAAATGATCGGTTTTTAATCATCTCTGCATAGATTCCTCCATCAGCTGCAAAATTGATATCCTCAAAGAAAATCCCCCACATGGTAGGTTGAATATCGGCAACTGGTTTGTTAGCAATCACCTTAAGTTCAGTTGCTTTTTGTGCATTCATTGGCAAGGCCATGCTTATGCCCAAACCAATTAATAGTAGTAGTAAAATTCTATTCATTATTTTCTATTTATCTGATCTTTATATTAATTCGTTTTTTTCTTTCCCCAAATAGCTGTTCCTTCATTATTAAGTCCTGTGAAAATGAGGGTAGATTCCACCTTATTTTCCCAATCCCTACCTCTTTCTACATATACTTTATCTATATAGGTTCCATTCCAATTCAATTCCAGCCAAGGAGCACTATAGGTCCACGTGTTATTGGGGTCTCCATTAAGAGTTCCCCCATCATCAATTGTTAAGTTAACAGCGTTTTGAAAATTTGGAGATACTTGTTCGTCTGCATAGCCCGGTACCACCTGGTATCCTAATACAATCTGCTCCCAATTACCAATTAGCTCACTTTCAGATACGGCTGTTTGCTCCAATCCTGCATATCTTTCCGGTGAAACAATAGGCCAACCGTCTTCGGTCCAGTATATCTTGCGAACCATCATGTTCATAAAATAAGAATTCTCTCCTGGTCGACCTTGATGTGCCATATAAAATTGGTCTCCATCTTTGAATACCGAACAATGCGAGACGCCCTGCCAGCCACTGTGCCCCTGAAATTTATAAGGAGCAATGATCATCGGAATATCATCATGTTCATCGTTGGCATCAGTACCATTAAAATCGTAAAATGGACCTTCCGGAGTATCTCCTCTCACTACACGTACATTGTATTTTGTCTGTAACCAATCATAGGCAATAAACATGTAATACTTGTCAAATTGAGGATTATAAATAATTTCCGGCCCTTCAATATTTCCATTGATACTGCTACCAGTAAATCCTCGTTGCGCAACGCGTGTCCCTTTATCTCCAGGTGCCTTAGCTAGACCGCTAACAGGGTCTAATTCCAGCATATAAATTCCATCCCATGCTGATCCATAGTAAAACCAATGACCTCCCGATTGATCAACAACAACTGTTGGATCAATGGCATTGGTTTGAACGTAATTGCCATCTGTAGATGTAACCACAATGTCCTTTTCCACCCAGTTTCTTTCCGGATCATTCGTTGTCGCCAATCCAATTACACTCAATCGTGGAGTGGGAGAAGAAAGTGAGTAGTACAACCTGATCTCATCCCCTACCTTCATCACATAAGGCGCCCAGATGTTATCGAATGGTTGCCCACCATTATCTTTGATAAATTTTAAACCTTTTGGTGGATAGCTGGGAAAAACCCAACCTACAAATATCCACTCAACAAGATCCTTTGATTTTCTAATTTGGATCCCTGGTTTCACCGTCTCTCCAAAAGCTACATCAGTAGAATAGCTATAAAAATAGTCACCATGTTTAATGATCGATGGATCATGTACGTTGTGTGGACCCCATTGGAATACAAATTGGATAGGGGCTAGGTCGTAATAGGTGTCGTTTATGTTATTAATATTAAAGGGTATGGGCGCTGTAGTTGTGGTGTCAGTAGTATCGTTTATGGGTAATTCCGGATCTTTAATTTCTTCATCGGGCTTCGAACATGAAAAACCCAACCCAACTAGCAATATTATTATAAAGTAGTATCGACACATTGTTATAAGAATAAAATTGAAAACATTAAAAAAGGAGAGTTGCCGAATTCTTTCAGCCTGATAACTTTAGAGAATATTTAAAAAATGTCTTCCTCTAAAAGAATATGAAGGGGTTAATTTTTCAACCCCTTCACATATTATGTTAATTCCAACCTTCATTTTGTTGGTCAATCAATGGATTAGTATCCAATTCTGCTTGAGGAATAAAGAAGTATTCCCTACCTGGAACATATCCATCAAATTCAGCGTCATGAGATTGAAGCTCTGCAAGTTTAGCAGGATCATCTAACCAACCCCATCTACGTATATCGTCAAAACGGTGACCTTCAAACACAAATTCTAACAATCTTTGATGTGCTAATTCGTCAAAAATTTCAGACTTAGTCATTGCAGCAAATTCAGCCTCTCGATCTGGCAATTGTGCTCTGTCTCTGATCATTTGAATATATTTTGCTGCTTCAGAATTATTATTTAACTCTATTTGACATTCTGCATACATTAACAATACATCTGCATATCTCATTAATCGTTCGTTAATACCTGATCTCCAATCGAATTCATTGACCATAGTATTATAGTTTTGATACTTTTTAGGATAAATATCAGTAGTACCTACACCATACTGAACTTCATAATCAACACCATAAACTGTGGCACCTGGATAATTCCAAAACATTGTAGCGTCCAATCTTGGGTCAACTTCTGCATTAACTGTAGGTTCCACGAAAAACTGATCAAATGCCCATTTTGTTGGCATAACATCAGACCAACCAAAACCAACTGGCCCGTAAGTAATTGCTCTTGCTGAAGTTTTACTCCAGTTAGGACCTGGCTCACTTACCCAACCCAAATCGGTACCTCCGACATTTCTATCAAATTGAATTTCGAAGACAGACTCTTTATTATTTTCAAAATCCTCCGTGAAATTATCAATGTAATTTGGCATTAGTTCATATCCTAACCCCATAACTTGCGAAAATGCAGTTGAAGCTGATTGATAATCCTTATTGAATAAATAGGCTTTACCTAAATATGCAAGTGCCGCTCCTTTAGTTGCTCTTCCAAGATCTAATGGGTCACTATATTTTTCAGGTAGAAGTTTTGCAGCTTCTGTTAAATCTGAGATAATTAAACCCCAAACTTCAGAAGGGTCAGCTACTTCTTTATAAGAATCATCCGGAGATTGAATAGGATCAGTGTATAATAATACCCTGTTAAAGTAATTTACCAAATGGAAATAATGCAATGCTCTCATAAAAAGAGCCTGACCTAATGTTTTGTTATATCTCTCTGTATCGGTCCAGTTAATATTATCTATTTGGCCAATAACAAGATTCGATCTATGCACACCACCATGGAAAACTATCCAAAGCCAATGTTGCATTAACTCATCGCCAGGATGAGAAAATCTTCCTGCAAGATCAATGACTGGCCAAGGACTATCACCTCTAACATCATCACCTTTTAAGTCTAAAGCTAAAGGTGCAAATCGTAAATATGATCCATCATAATAAAGATTTTGATAAATGGCATTTACACCTTGTTCAAAATCTTCTTCTGTCTGCCAGAAATTTTTTGCATCTGATTGGTTTGGATTAGTCAGCTCAAGATATTCTTCTGAACATGAAAACATTCCAAAACCAATAAATAGAATAACTATATATTTAATCTTTTTCATTTCTTTAAATTTTTAAGCTGTTAAACTAAAACTGTAATTGTACTCCCAGAGTAACAGTTCTTGGATTTGGAAATCCACCAGTAAATGAATTGAATGGCTTTATAGGTGCGTCTGCCATGGCAATACCTCTATCAAACAAACCATCATTACCGAAATCAGGGTCATAGCCTTTGAATTTTGTCAGTGTCAATAGGTTTTGACCAGTGGCATAAACTCTTACGCTTGACATTTTAATTTTAGAAGCTATATCAGCAGGTAAAGTATAACCAAATTGAACAGCTGATAATCTTAAAAAACCTGCATCTTCCAGCCATCTTTCGGATGCCCGGCCGTTTCTATTAGGATCAGCTATCACAACTCTAGGAACATCAGTATTTGTGTTTTCTGGCGTCCATCTATTCAGAACATTAGTAGAATAGTTAGAATAACCTGCAGCAGATTCGATAGATACTCTAACCATATCGATTGCCTTATTACCAAATTGTCCTTGGAAATTAA
>JBNLGO010000072.1:0-18567 GCA_050306095.1 Cyclobacteriaceae bacterium | reverse complement strand
CAAGCTAATTAAACAATAAAAAAATCAAGGATAATAAAAGATATAAAAGGATTCCCCCTACCCCAGCTAGAAAAGTGGACAATAGATTTACCAAATGATTATTTAAATAATGTTGACGTTGCAAGGTAGCGCCAAGAACTGAGTCAATGAGATTAGATCCAATTCCCATAAAAAAAACAATCATAAACCCCATCCAATCAAAGGTGAAAATCAAGTATAATAATGCGATTAATAAACTACCCACACCACCAGCAATAGAACCTTCAGCACTAATCACACCATCCTCTCCTCTTTTATCAGTTTCAAAAGTTAAAATATTGTAAAACTGTTTCCCCAATATATTTCCCAGTTCTGATGATAACGTATCAGATAAAGCTGTTGCAAATGTGCAGGCAATGGCTATATGTGCTAATTCATTACTAAAGCCAATAAATGTCAACAATGCTAATAAAGCGGCAGGCCCTGCATTACTAAATGCATGAACCCATTTTCTTTTGGCTTTGTTTTCCTGGGCTACTCCCAGCTCTACTTTTTGCTGGTATTTCCATTTAGATGCTTGAGAACCTACAATAAAAAAAACTAAAAAGTAAATTAATCCGGGAATACCAATGCTGAAGTAAATCAGCAGGGCAATCACACCACCACTGATGGAACCCGTCCAATCGGTTTTTTGAGCCTTATATCCATATCCCATTACCAGCAAAATGCCGATTGTAATAAATATAGTCTCTAAAAATGCGTCTGATGGTCGGGACATTTGCTCAGGTGTTCAAGTTATTGACTAAAATAATGAATAATTTCAAAGAAAAATTCACTGACACACATTCAGTCTAAAATTGATAAATTCAATTTAATGTCAAAAAGCAAATTTAGGTTTGTGGGTTTTAGTTTTTAAGCAAATTATACTGGTCACCTGTATGAAAAGGATAGTGGCAATAATCTGTTTTATTATCTTTCCCAATATAATTTTTTTTCATTATTGAAGTGTATGAAGATCTTTTTGAACAGATCTCCAATATTGAATTTCTAATAAAATAAACTATACCAACGCCTCTATGCCAATAAACCTAAAGCTGTTAAGCAAAGTTAATTTATTACTTTTTGTTTCAGGCTTTCTGTTACTTATCGCTTGTCAATCACAAGAAAGTACTTCGCCAATTAACCGATTAGAATTAGTTAGCCGACACAATGTTATATTGAATAACCCCGACACATTAGGGTCTCTCACCATTGGCAATGGAAATTTTGCTTACACAGTTGATGTAACAGGTATGCAAACTTTTCACGAAGAATATGAAAATGGAATTTCCCTCGGAACCATGTCCAACTGGGGCTGGCACACGGTCCCCTCTGATAGCAATTTCACAAGAGATGATGTGGCTGAATATTATGAAAGCTGCAATGAAAAAAGTGTTCCCTATGCAATTCAACATCGTGATGGACGTGCAGGCAGAGCCACCCAATGGTTGCGTCAAAATCCCCACCGATTGCATTTAGGAATTATTGGATTGGAATTAATACATGAAAATGGGGAAGAAGTTCCATTAAATGAACTAACGAATATCGATCAGAAACTTGATCTTTGGACCGGCATAATAACCAGTGAATTTGAGATAAATGGCATAAAAACAATCGTAGAATCAGTGGCTCATCAAGGTCAGGATCAGCTATCATTTCGAATATCCTCTCCATTGATTCAATCGGGGCAACTCAAAATAAAAATGGCTTTCCCCTATGGAGCTAATTGCCATGTATGTCCCGGGTATGATTGGAATAGTCCGGATCGGCATTCCTCCATCCTGGAGCTTCAAAGTGATAATCAGGCATTGATTAAGCGGGAGCTTGATACTGACACCTATTCGGTAGGAATTCAATGGAATGGTTTTGGAGAATTAAATGAAACTGAAAAGCATCATTTTGAATTTTCTCCTTCTGCAGATCAGTCATCTATTGAAATCAATTTCTTGTTTATTGAAAATAATGATAGCCCTACTTTCATTCCTTCATTTGAAACCTCACTAAAAAACAGCACCGCTTCCTATGAAAATTTCTGGAAATCAGGAGGGGCGATTGATCTGCATGAAAGCACTGACCCAAGGGCACAGGAACTTGAACGGAGAATTGTATTGTCCCAATATTTAACAAAAGTGAATTGTTCCGGAAATATGCCTCCTCAAGAAACCGGCTTAACGATGAATAGCTGGTATGGTAAATTCCATTTGGAAATGCACTGGTGGCATGGTGTTCATTTTGCTCTTTGGGGCAGGCCTGAATATCTCGAAAAATCATTGGATTGGTATAAAGAAAATTTGGATCAAGCGAAATCTACTGCCCAATGGCAAGGGTATGATGGAGCCCGTTGGCAAAAAATGACTACACCTGAGGGATTGAGTAGCCCATCCGGTGTAGGTGAGTTTCTCGTATGGCAGCAGCCACACATCATTTATTTTGCTGAATTATTATATCGAAATAACCCATCTGATGAGACACTTCATAAGTACGAAAACCTGATCAATGAAACAGCCAGTTTTATGGCTAGCTTTGCGCAGCCTGGCAAAGAAGATGGAAAGTATCATCTTTGCCCACCATTAATTCCAGCACAGGAACATTTCAAAGCTACTGAAACGAGCGACCCGACATTTGAATTAAGCTATTGGTATTGGGGGTTAAAAACCGCTCAAGTATGGAATGAACGCCTGGGTAAACCCATAAACAAGGATTGGCAAAAAGTGATTGACAACCTCGCTCCTATCCCTCAAAATGATGAATTTTATTTACCCACGGCTGATGCAGAAGATGCTTATTCTAATTTCGAAAAGCGAAGGGATCATCCAATAGTCCTGGGTGCGTATGGATTTCTTCCGAATGAAAGAGTGGATACCATCAAAATGAAATACACATTTGAAGAAGTGATGAATGAGTGGAACTGGGCATCCACCTGGGGTTGGGACTATCCGCTGTTGGCCATGACGGCCACGCGACTACATCAACCCGAAAAAGCCATTGATGCACTCTTTACTGATACGGCTAAAAACACCTACCTCGTCAATGGTCATAATTACCAGGATGATAGGTTGCGCCTTTACCTGCCTGGTAACGGAGGATTATTAGCCGTGACTGCAATGATGTGTGCCGGATTTGAAGGAAATAAAGTTATTAATCCCGGGTTTCCAAAAAATGAAAATTGGGTGGTGAAATGGGAAGGGCTTAAACCGATGTTTTAATGGAATTACAGAATTGAAGAATAAGATATTAACCATCTTCAATTCTGTAAAAATTTAAAGTCAAAAACTATCCACTTCCAGATAGGCCTGGATCACTCTATCTTCTCCTTTCTTTCCTTCAATGGAATTACCGTGTTCCATGCCCATAATAAAATTAGGGTCTTTCGAGTGAATGTGATGAAAGACATTTTTATAATTAATCTCTCCTGTTGTAGGTTCTTTTCTTCCGGGGTTGTCTCCAATTTGAAAATATCCAATTTCTTCCCAGCTGGCATCAATATTTGGGATGATATTACCTTCTGTAATCTGTTGGTGATAGATATCAAATAATATTTTACAAGAAGGGCTATTCACTGCTTTACATATTGAATAAGCTTGTGCCGCTTTTGTCAGAAATAAGCCAGGATGGTTCATAAAATTTAAAGGTTCCAGTACCATTACTAATCCATGTGGCTCAAGGATTTCACAGGCTTGTTTTAGAGACTCTGTCACATTTGCTGTTTGATATCCCATCTCCTTTCTCATATCTACAAACCCGGGAACCACAGTCATCCACTTTGCATTGACTCTTTTCGCCACCTCTACTGATTCCTCGATTTCCTTTAAAAATTGGGATCTGAATTCCTTGTCACCACTGGTTAAACTTGGTTTTGTCCAGTGAATGGTATGTGCTACAAATACTCCCATTTCCATTCCTGATATTGACATTTGCTTCGCCATTTTCTCCTGTAGATCAACTGATCTTCCTTTCATGCCATTATCTTCAAAAGCGGTAAAACCAGCATCTGCCATGAATTTTAGTTGATCAATTGGATCTTCACCCGCGCTATTTTTAAACATCCCCAGATGAGGAGCATACTTCAGTTTAAATTGGTTCTTGGAAGCGTTAACATTCTTTTTTCCAGCAAAAACAGAACCGACTGATGTTGCCAACACTCCACCTGTCAAAATACTTTTTTGAATAAAATTTCTTCTTTTCATGATTTTATTTTAAATGCAAAAACCTGATAGCAACTCATTCCTATCAGGTTTTACTGGCACGAATTGTCATTAAATTACTTTGGTTTGCCCTGGCACCGCTACAGGATAATATCCGTTTTCCAATGGTTCAATTGGCGGGGTACTGTCCCAGTCCATCGTAGCTGGCATTAACTGAACGGAGGAATTTAACGCTTCCTCCCAGGTAATTAATTGACCAGAATAGGTGGCATACCTTCCTAAAATTGCCGTCATCGTTGATTTAGCACCATATTCTAAATCATTAATTTGTCCGCCATTTCTGATTGAAGCGAAAAGCTCATTGTGTTCCACCTGATATGGATTAGGGTCTTCCATACCCCGATGTTTGTATTGCGAATTTCCTTTTAAATCCATGATCGAACCTTTTCCATCCCCACTTAAGGTTGCTTTTCCTTTGGTACCAACAAGAGTTTCAGAAACATTGCTAATGCAATTTTTAATATGTCGGCACTGGCTGTTCATGATAGAGCCGTCTTCAAAATGAAATTCCACATAGTGATGATCAAATATTTCACCATGGTCTTTATCTTTTCTAACTTCTCTTCCTCCCATTCCCTGAGCTTTTACCGGGAATGCTCCTTTTGCCCAATTGAACACATCAATATTATGAATATGCTGCTCTACAATATGATCACCACATAACCAATTAAAGTAATACCAATTTCGCATTTGATATTGCAATTCAGTAAGGTTGGGATTTGATTTCATCAATTCATCACGACTTCTTACCCAAACACCACCACTATTCCAATACACCTGACCAGAAGTAAGATCGCCTATTTCTCCATCCTGAATTCTTTTGATGATCGTTCTATAGTTGTTTTGATAATGACGCTGCAAACCCACCACCACATTTAGCTTTTTCTTTTCTACTATCGGCAATAATTCCAACACCTTACGAATTCCAGCTCCGTCTGTCGCCAGTGGTTTTTCACAAAATATATGTTTATCATTGTTTATAGCCTCCTCCAAATGATATGGTCTGAATCCCGGAGGTGTAGCAAGAATAACAACATCTGCTGCTGCTATTGCTTTTTGATAGGCATCAAATCCCGCAAACTTCATGTCCGGTTCCACCTTAATATTTTTCTTTCGGTCGGCAGCTAGCTCATTTGTCTCTTTAATGTTCGTCAGACTTTGGTCAATTCGATCCATAAAAGCATCAGCCATGGCTACCAGCTCCACATCCGGGTCGGCATTGAGGGCCTGTACGGCTGCACCTGTTCCTCGTCCTCCACAACCCACAAGCGCCAGTTTTAACTTTTTCTCTTTTGGATTGACAAATGCACTCGCTGATAAGGGTAGACCTCCAGCCATCAAAGCTCCCGTCATGAGTGCTGATCCTTTAACAAATTTCCGTCGATCAATAGTAATTTCCTTTTTTGTAGAAGAGTTCATAATAGCTTTTTATTTTGTTTGTGATTTATCCTCCTAAAACTGTATCAAAAAATTCCTCAATTTCTTCCGGTGTCATCTTCTTTGCCGGACGCACCAGTCGAAACCCTAAAAAAGGAGCATCGGTATTCCACCAAAAGCTCTTAGGTATTTGTGGATCTCTTTTTTGCCAGGCTCGTTTTGATTCCAATCTTCCGGCACACCGTAGATCTTTGGCTTCATCGTACCAGGATCCTCCCTTTACTGTTCGGGGGTGAAGATCAGTTGGTGTTCTCCACGGATTGACTTGCTCATCCTCTATGGTCGAATAATAATCCTCCTGATATTGGTCTAATGTCCATTCTGCCACATTTCCCAACATATCGTAAAGCCCCCACTCATTAGGCTTCTTGCGTCCACATTCATGGTATTTTTCATCGGAATTATCCCAATACCAGGCATAGTCTCCAAGCTGAGATGGGTCGTCTCCAAAATAATATGTAGAAGTTGTACCAGCCCGACAGGCGTATTCCCATTCTGCTTCTGTAGGAAGCCGATAAAAATTTCCAGTTGCCAGATATAGCCATTTACAAAATGTGATTACAGAAAATTGTGTCATACTAACGGCAGGAAAGTTTTCCTTACCCATTCCAAAACTAGGATCTAAATAGGGAGTACTGGGCATCGTCATAGCATCTACCTGAACCATTCCATTCTCCTGAGCATATTCTACCTGCCTTCTCTTTTCCTGATCGATATACAAGTCAAACAAGTCCCAAGTAGCTTCTTTTTCCATCATCCAGAAGGGTTCAATGGTGACCTTTTTTTGTGGCCCTTCATCTGTATCACGGTTCGCTTCTTGATCCGGACTTCCCAGTAAAAATTCTCCGCCTTTTATTGGCACCATTTTAAAAGTGACCTTAGTCCCTTTTATCGTCTCATCGTAAGGTTTCATTTTTTTGATACGATCCACCGGAGTGAAGGAGATAAAAAGAAATAGAGTAAAAATAATGGAAAGGTATTGATAAAAGTTTTTCATTGATTGAACGGACTTTAAATTGATTTCAAACTTAAGATAAGAAATCTGAAATTATTATATGTAAAATTTACGGTTATTTTTGCTATGCTCTACTGACGAATTTTAAACAATAAGAACAATTATTAGAATACTGATAAAAATGGGTGAAATTAATTTTCACATCTTTCTTGTTAATCCAATACGAAAAATGGATTTTCGACTTTTAATATAAGCGGGTTAATTAATTTACCTGAACATCTTCCATGATTAACATTTTTAGAAATCAGTAATATGAAACGAATTTTTTACCTTCCCTTAATTGCACTTTCAATTTCCCTTCTCCCCTTCTCTTCTTGTAAAAAAAATGAAGAAGTCATACCTGCGGATCTAAACGGCATGTTATTTATCAATGAAGTATATGCCGCTTCAGGCGATGACTGGCTTGAAATTTTTAATGCCAGTGATGAAGCAATAGATGTCAGTGGATTTTATATCTATGATGATGCCTCTGCAAAGTACAAATTGCCCGAAGGGACTTCTATTCCTGCTAAAGGGTTTTTGGTGCTGATTTGTGATGATACAGCTACAGGTCTTCACACCAATTTTAAATTAAGTTCAGCTGGGGAAACAATCACGTTTGAAGATAATGTTGAAAACAGAATCGATCAGGTTACGTTCCCAACACTTGGCGACTTTCAATCATATGCCCGCTTTCCGGATGGTTCAGCTACTTTTTCTGTAACATCAAGTGCAACACAAGGCACCTCAAACGGCACTTCTGAAGCACCTGTTATTAATGATGTTTCACATTCGCCACTTGTACCGACGCCTTCTGATGCTGTCGAAATAACCAGTGAATTATTAACAACGGATGGAATAACAAGTGCACAACTCTTTTACCGGATCGATGGAGGATCATTCATTTCGGTTGACATGTCATTATCAGGAAATGTGTTTACCGGCATCATTCCAGCATTTAATAGTACAGGATTGGTTGAATATTATGTAACTGTAGAAAACTCAGCTGCTAAAACAGCAACTAGTCCTAATGATGCACCTACTTCCACTTATTCATATTTATTAAACGATGATCCGCTTCCACAACTATTTATCAATGAATTTATGGCGTTTAATTCCACTTGTTGCCCTGATAGTGATAGTGGCATAGATGAATTTGACGATTGGATTGAAATTTACAATGCTGGTTCAGAAGCGGTTGATCTTGCCGGTTTATATCTATCAGACAATGCTTCTAATCCGTTTAAATATCAAATCCCTGATAGCAATCCTTCTGCCACGACTGTTCCTGCAGGCGGGTTTTTAATTCTTTGGGCAGATGGACAAACAGATCAAGGTGAAACGCATTTAGATTTTGCTCTCGCCAATGCCGGGGAAGATGTGGGGATTTATTACATTGATGGAAGAACCATTCATGCATACACTTTCTCAGCACAGGTGGAGGATGTGAGCTGGGGGCTGACCACTAATGGAGGAGATACCTGGCAAAGTTTTGCTACACCAACTCCAGAAGCAAGTAATGAATAGCTAACAATTAATTATTGAGCAAACGTTTTAAGAAAAGCTTGCTGGCTTTGATACTGAGCATTCATTTCTGAAGTCATTTCGCTTTTATCAATTTTACCCAAATTTATCAGAAATTCATTAAAGACGGATTCGTTGATTGGTCGTATCAGTGATTCACCACCTTTGGTATCGCCTTCGGATAAAACACCCTCGACGGCCTTTTCAGGAATGGTCACTTCATTTGCCTTTTTAAAATTGTTGAGGGCCATTTCTTTATCTCCATTTAACCAATTTAAATATCCCAATTGAAAATAAGCCTCAGCACTTTTTTCATTCGTAGCGGTAACACTTTCAAAATAAAATTCAGCAGAATCCAGCTGATTTGTTATCAATTCAATTTGTCCTAAATGCAATAATGGACCTGTCACCACACGGTTTAAATCGGCTGCCTTTTTAAATTCCTGTTTTGCCTTTTCTAAATTGAAAAATTCCGGAATTTCTGGCCGCAAATACAAATTACCCAATTGAAAATGCCCTCTGACATTCTTGCTATTTACCGTGATTAATTTTTTCCAGGCTTTTTCAGCTTCTTCATTTTGTCTCAGCTCATAACACATATTCCCGAGGTTAAACAAAGCATCTTCATGCTGTGGATCTAATTCAATGGCTTCCAAATAGAAGGTTTTGGCTTCCTCAAAATTCTTACTTTTTTTAGATGCTTGCGCCTTTCGATATACTTCCCAAAATGCTTTAATTTTTTCCTTTTCAGCATCCTGAGAAACTACCTTTTCTGTTTGGTTTTTTTCCTTATCTGAGGTTGAACAAGCACATGAAATAATTACCAATCCTAATAAGATGCCCCGGAGAAATGCCATATTCATTTACATTTATTCATTCGTAGAAATACTGATAATTTGATTTACAGGCAAGTCGGTTTTGATTGTCACGTTTCCGCTTGGCCAGGTTACCTGAACGGTATCCACTTTTGTAATATCTTTTAATCCAAAATGCTGCACCCAACTATTTTGTGAAAGGTAAGAACCTTCCGTTCCAACTTCCCTCACTTGCGAGCCATTAGCGCTGATGAGCTTAATTTTAGCACCACCTATAAAACTATTATCTTCTGCTTGTAATTTGATTTGCAGCCAGTTTAAGTCATTACCCTTATCATTTCGAAGTAATTTTACCGGTCCGCAATTATTATTGACAACGAGGTCCAAATCACCATCATTGTCATAATCCGCAAAGGCAGAACCTCTACCTACCCATTCTTCCTGAAAATACTTTCCACTTGCCAACGAAACATCATAAAATCCGGATTCGTTGTCCCGATTCCAGAAGAGTTGGTCTTTCATAGCGATCAGATTTTTCGCCTCATTTTGCTCTTCGAATGTACTTCCGTTGGTCACGAAAATATCCAGCCGTCCATCATTATTGTAATCAAAAAATTGCGTACCAAACCCGATAAAATCAATGGCAATCTGACCTAGTCCAAATCGGTCTGCTTCGTCCATAAATTTCACTTTATGCTCACCATTGGGATTACTTTTCTTGAGCTGAGAAAGCATATTGCTATACAAAGCATTTTCCTGGGCAATCCAATGCGTGATGAACATATCGAGATCTTCATCATTATTCCAATCACCAACGGCTATTCCCATAGCACCTCGATAGTCAGCAACAAATGCCGGGTGACTTATCTCCGCAAACGTACCATCGCCATTATTTTTGTAGAGCACATTGTCAGATACATCATTGGCTACATACAGGTCTTGCCAACCGTCTTCATCCAGATCACTCCAAACCGCTGAAAGGCTCCTACCCTGTTCATTAGTTACACCGGCCTGTTCAGTAACATCCGTAAATGTTCCATCCTGATTATTTTGATAAAGCACATTTTTTACCGGTACAAAAGAAGATGGGTTCAAGCTTACCGGTACGGCAGCATTGTATTGATTGCTGGTCTCTCCGGCAGGATGGTATTCATAGTCCACATACCCGCAGATGTACAAGTCCACATAACCATCTTTATTGTAATCTCCGCAGGCTATACCTGTCCAAAAACCATCTTCAACACCTATACCGGAAGCCTCACTTTGATCTTGGAATGTTCCATCCCCATTGTTGATATATAGCATGTTTTTACCATAATTGGTAATTATAGCATCCTGCCATCCATCATTATTTATATCTACCCAAACCGCAGCATTACCAAAAGAATTGAACGATAAACCTGATTCCTTCGTCACATCTCTAAAGGTTCCGTTTTGCTCGTTGTGATAAAGCTTACTCCCGATAGTAGCTGTTGGCTCTTTATCAATAGATCCTGAGAAATTCACAATCAACAAATCCTGCCAACCATCATTATCATAGTCTCCCCATGCCACACCAGAGCCCATATCTTCGGGAAGTTGAGTGGTACGTTTTTCTATAAAATGGTCAAATGAAATATTTGCTTCTTTTGTCGCATCCGAAAATGTAATTTTAGGATAATCCTTAGGAAGGTTTCGAGCCAAGTCTGACGTTAGTCCTTCAATTTCTTCACCAGGTTTATAGGTGTTTTTATTTGAATTAAATATCCAAATCAACAGGCTTAAGACCACAATAAAAATAGAAAATAGTATGATTGTCAAACGAAGTTTTTTCTTTCGTTTGGTGATTTTTTCTGCCATAAAAAACAATTATTTATTCAGTAAACTTATCGCTGGGTTATTAATTTTTATCGTAGCCGAATCTACAGAAACCGTTGTAATTGGTGCGGTCAATCCCGAATCTTCGCCATACATATAGTTCAATAGATATTGATCTACTTTTCTATAAAGCAATCTCGCTTTAATTTTTAATTCTTTTGCACCTTCTGTGTTGATTGCTATTTGATGATCATTCACAATTTCATCGTCAAATTCTTTTGCTCCTGTAGCCGTTGGCCGCATAGATCCCGGACAGTCAAACACAAACTCCGCCTGATCCGTAAATCCAGGGAACATCGATCGATTAAACCGTACGCCTACCATCTCCCATAAATTGTGTTTATCGATCAAGTTACCATATTGATCAACCGGTTCTACTTTAAACACAAATGAACCCGGCTGAATAAAGTGATCTTCATCTGTATGACCGGAAGTATATACCAAATTCCCATCCTGATCAGTGACAGTTATTTCCACCCAAGATTGAATGATATCAATCGGACCGGTAGGAAAATCATGTCCCGGTTTATTGTTGGTGAGTATCGTCTGAATTTTAATCTCTTCCCCAGGGTTTACTTGTTCCGGCACTACCAGCTCGATGGGAACAGCAGGTCCTTTAGTCCATTTATCTTCTATTTCTGGGATTTCAATTTTTCCTTGCAACCACTTCTTCGTCATTTCGACATGCTCTTCCGCACCTTCAAGATCAAGAATGGTCGGCATGAATTGGTTTGCTCCTAAAAACCGATGACTTCTGAATTTACCATCGTCCGGGGTTCTGTTATAATCGAGGTCATCTCCTGCGGAAGGCTCATCTAAATCTGTAACAAGCGGCATGTGGCACTCGCGACATTCGATTGTCTTAGTAGGATCGCCAGGATGGTTCCATTTACTTTTCCTCCATTTATCATATTGATTTTGCAATTGTACCCATCCCACATTATTCACCTCTTCATCAATAAACTGCTTATGACAAGCGGCACAAAATTCCGGGCTTTTAAACATTTTATGCTGAAAACTCTCGATATGATATTTTGGATAACTACGAATCAAAAAGTCACTAATTGCTTTCGCAGTTTCACCCTCTTTTAATTCAAACATGTACCGATTGGGCTGCTCAATTACATAATTGGCATTTCCTTTTATGTCTGTCTCTTTAATAGAGTGGCAGGCAATACAGGATATCCCCTCCTGATAACCATGAATATTGGTCAGATCATCCTTATCGGTATAAATATTTTTATTTCCAGAGAAGAGTGAAATAGGGTCATGGCATCCACCGCAATATCGAGTGGATTCAGGACCGTTTTGTTGCCCCATCACCCCTTGAATAGTTTGAAAAGCCACATCCATAGCGGCATACCTATGGGCACTCACTTCCCATTCGGCATATATTTCTTCATGACACCCGGAAGTACCACATCCTTCAGAGTTTCCTATAGATTCCGGATCATAAGCGCCACCTGTTTCTGTGGAAGCTAAACTTGGTGCAAAGGGACGATCATCCCCATACAGGAAATTATAATCTTCGGGGAAAACATTTTTCCATTTTACCGGTGAATAGGCCACGGTCCAAATGGCAACCAGCATATACAAAATAACTGCTGAGGCCAATGTCTTTTTCGTCCATCCTTTTTCCGCCTTAATTATTCCCTTGATCATTTCCGTTTTATTCTTACGCCGGTATGTGATCATGTTAAAAATAACGTGGGGAATAAATGTTGCGATTAAAACGAATGTTGCGATGGTATGAATCTTATCCCAGGATTGGGAAATTCTGGTCATAAAAATAGATTCATAGGTTAATACTACACCAGATACAATCAGGACCAGCATTACGCCTAACATGGCAAAACCCGTGAATTTATAGTGATTTAGGGCCAGAGGACGATATACCATCCAGTGCCTCAACGAATAAATTAAAAAAGGTACAATGAATATCAGGCCAATGCCGGTATGTAATAATACCTGAATCTGATTGGCAATACTGAAGGGTAAAAAATAGATAGAAAGGCCTGTCAATGTCTCAAAGGCCATCATACCGGCAACAGTAATTCCAAGTTTATGTTGCCATTCATTTTGTTTTGAATAGCTCTTATTTGCTAACATCTCGGGTTAAGTTTAATGAATCAATACGTATTACCTGCGCTAAAAAAAGGTCCACCAATTTGCCTTTTCAAGTTCTCAAGAAGGATTGTGAAATAATATGACCAGCGTCATAAGAATTAATATTGAATATCTTTAAAAAAAAATTTCAAAAGGATGCAAGGGAGCAAAATATTCATGATCTTCGCAAACTGATAATTTAAATGAAATTAAAACCAATAAAATACTATGTCAGTAAGAACAGCAAAATCACAATGGAACGGAACCCTTAAAGAAGGAAATGGTGTTATGACTTTTAGCGATTATGAAGGTCCTTACACATTTAAATCCAGATTTGAAGAAGGTGACGGTACAAACCCCGAAGAATTAATTGGCGCTGCCCACTCAGGTTGTTACTCGATGTTTTTATCTGCACTTATCACAGGAGCAGATTTAACTCCAGATTCAGTTATTACCACTGCTACAGTTCATTTGGAAAGAGATGATATTGGACCGGTTGTTTCTAAAATAGAATTGAATTGTGAGGTAAAATGTGCCGGTTTATCTGAAGAGAAATTGGACGAATTAAGTAAAGCTGCAAAAGAAAAATGCCCTATTTCAAGGCTAGTTTCTTCCGCAGATATTCAGTTGACAGTCAAACTAGTATAAAACATTGAAGTTCGGATTGCATTGATCAATCCGAACTATCTTTTTTATCCTTTATAATTCATTTATAATTGCCTCATCCAAAGGTTTTACCTTCGAATTAAAGAATAGTACAGAGCCATCCTTTTTAACCAGGTACTTGCAGAAATTCCAGGAAGGTGATTTATCGGTCTTTTCTTTTAGCCATGCATACAGTGGATCTACATCATCACCTTTTACAGATACTTTTTCAAACATCTGAAATTCCACGCCGTAATTCTTTTTACAAAATGCAGCTATTTCATCATTTGATCCTGGCTCCTGCCCAGCGAAATTATTAGCTGGAAATCCTAGAATAACAACCTTATCACCAAAATTTTCATGCAATTTTTGCAAGTCGGCATACTGTGGTGTAAAACCACATTTGGAGGCTACATTTACAATCAGAATATTTTTCCCCTTATACTGCGAAAATTCAATAGGTCTTCCATCAATAGATGTCTTTGTGAAATCATAAATGGAAGTAGTTCCAGTTAGAAAAAAACTTGTAACTAAAATCAATAATGTCTTCATATTTTACTTTTTTAATATCAAAGAATAAAGCTTTGCTGAGCAAAAATCATTTATAGATAATTAAATCCATTCCGTTTTTTAATTGTGGAGTAAAATTAACATATTCAATCCACCTTATGCCCAACCTAAAACCCTGCCAATATTATTTTGACAACATAAACATACTTGAAAATGAAGAGAGTTTTACTTTTTATTTTATTAATGGTTAATGGGCTTGTTAATGCCCAAAATACCTTCCAGATCATTCCTCAGCCTGTCAAAATTACTGCAATATCAGGGGAATATATTATTACCAAATCTACCACAATTTCATTCAACAATGAAGGAAGCAAAAAAATTGCCGACCTATTTGTCGCTGATATTGCTAACCCAACCGGGATAAATTTAAAGGCAAAGAAAGGAACGAGTGGCAATATTCAATTTATCTTAAATGAGCAGGAATCTTCTGATATAAAAAAAGAAGGTTACCTGTTGGAAGCCAATAACAATGGTATAAAAGTTACAGCAAATGACGAAGCAGGGCTTTATTATGGCTTACAAACGATCCTTCAATTACTACCCAAAGAAATTGAAAGCACAAAGCTAGAAAAAGCTAAATGGTCTATCCCTGGAGTGAAAATTGAAGATTATCCACGATTTGCATGGCGCGGGTTGATGCTGGATGTAAGCCGACATTTCTTTTCTGTAGAAGATGTGAAATCCTACATAGATCAAATGGCGCATTATAAATACAACACTTTTCACTGGCACCTGACGGATGATAACGGCTGGAGGATAGAAATAAAATCCCTCCCTAAATTGACTGAAGTAGGCGCCTGGAGAGTAGAGCGACATGGGGATTTTGGTGAAAGGGAAAAACCAAAACCTGGTGAAGAAAAAACGTACGGCGGATTTTATTCACAAGAACAGGTTAAAGATATTGTACAATATGCTAAAGAACGATATGTCACTATTATACCGGAAATAGATGTACCCGGGCACAGCATGGCGGCAATAGCAGCATATCCCGAACTGAGTTGTACAAAAGATCCAAATATTTGGGTGGATCCGGGATCAAATTTTTCTGAATGGTATGGTAATGGCACTTTCAAAATGTTAGTGGATAATACACTCAATCCTGCGGATGAAAAAGTTTATGATTTTCTGGATCAGGTATTTACGGAGGTTGCTGAGCTTTTCCCAAATCCATATATCCATGTAGGTGGTGATGAATGCTATAAAGGCTATTGGGAAAAGAATGAAGAATGCAGAGCCTTAATGAAAAAAATTGGAACCCGGCATGTAGAAGATCTCCAAGGGTATTTCATGGGTCGCGTGCAGGAAATCCTTGCCTCTAAAGGGAAAAAAATGATTGGTTGGGATGAAATAATGGAAGGTGGTGTATCTTCTGATGCCGCCGTCATGGCATGGCGAAGTGTGGAAAAAGGAATAGAAGCGGCTGAAAATGGTCATAAAGTCGTCATGTCACCCACTGCCTATTGTTATATAGATTATTATCAAGGGGAACGAACCATTGAGCCACCAATTTATGCTGGTCTCCGGCTCAGCAAAAGTTATGGTTTTGAACCTGTACCGGAAGGGATAGATCCATCTCACATTATGGGTGGCCAAGCAAATTTATGGACGGAACAGGTACCTACATTGCGCTATGCAGACTATATGACCTATCCAAGAGCGTGGGCGTTGTCGGAAGTTTTCTGGTCACCTTCAGCAAATAAAAACTGGAATCAATTTGTACAAAAAACCGAAGCGCATTTCCAACGTTTTGATATGGCTGAATTGAACTACTCTAAGGCAATGTATGACCCTATTATTTCTACTTCCTTGGTTGATGGTCAGCTTCAGATAGAAATGCAATCAGAAGTGCCGGAAATGAAAATATTTTATTCCATAGATGACACAATGCCTGACGATTATAGCACGGTATATAAAAACCCATTTGTATTACCAGAGGGTCCAATAACATTAAGGGTAGTTGCTTATAGAAATGGCCGGCAATTAAGCCACTTAATAACGCTCAGTTTAGACCAATTAAGAAAAAGGGCAAAATGACACGATAAAGTAAATAAATAGGTGAAATTTTTAATTCAATTCCACCTATTTTAGTTTGAGATATTGTCAGGTAAAAACAGAAATGCGATTACCTGAATATTAGCTTGTGGCTTTTTCTTTTTTAGTAAGGAACAGTTTTCTTTCCCGAATCATCAACCAACCAATCAAGAATAAGAGCAGGAATGGCCAAACATTGACAATACCAACGACAAATTCTTTTATATAACTCCAACCATTTACAAACCCTGAAGAAATCTCAGCGCTGAATGTCGGCGCTACATAATTGATTTTATAGTATTCAATGTTGATTTGAGAATAGCGAACTTTTCCAGATAAATAGCTCAACCTTCCCTCTGCTTTTTCGATATCCTCTCTGACCTGGGCAATTTTTCTTTCTATGTCTAATATTTCATCGATCTTAACTGCTTTGTCAAGTAACTTTAGAAATCTTTTTTCGAGAACCTTTTTATTATTAATACGAGATTGGAGGTCAATATATTCACTCGTTACATCCTTGACCAGGATTTCTTTCACCTCAAATTTCTCAACATCTCCTGCAACATCCGAAATCAACGAATCGAATAAATGGGCTGGCACTTTAACCGTGATTTTTTCAGAAACTTCATAGGAAGTTGTAGAATTAGATTCACCGGAAATATACCCATGTCGTTTCTGAATATATTTTAAAATTTTAACCCTTGTTTTTCCAAGATCCTCAGTGACAAATCGCAAATGGGCTTCTTTTATGAGTTTTTGCTGAAATTCACTCTTTTCCTCTTGTACATTTGGAGGCATACTCACGCTAATAGGTTCAAAGCTATCAGAAGATAATTCAGTGTTGGTTTGACATGAAAAAATTATGAAACCAATAGCTAAAAATGCGATTACTTTTTTCATTGAGTTAATCATTTGGTCTTTTCATTAATACTACCTTTTCATTGATCCAGCACTCACACATCACTTCCTCATCTTTTGTATAATTTTCAAAATGGATGTCTTCACCTAGAGGAAACTGCTGCTCTGATGCGGCCATCTTACTTTTATTGTTTGCCAATTTGTATTTTTCATACGCCGCCAGATAGATCAACCGGTCTTCTACCTTACTCACTTCTTTCTTGCACTCATGAAAACTTTGAAAATACAGATCGCCCCAAAGCGTATATGCTTCTCTATTTTGAGGATCATGTGACAGACATACTTTGATGTATTTTCTTGAGGCTATTTTGTTTTCTCGTCTTGCATAAAACTCTGCCAACTCAAATGCGGCTTTTGCTTTATTTTCATCTGTATCAGCCAGCTCGTAAGCAGAAACAGCGTACTTTTCAGCTTCATCTTTTTGTCCTCCTATCTCCAATTTCTTGGCTAAATAAGATGCGATTTTAGACGTAGGATTTTCCTTATACATTAACTGGAGCGCTTCTAAAAAAGCTTCACTATCTGTACATTCAAAATTGAGAGAAAGCTTGACCATTAACTTAGCAAAGTAAGCTTGATTGTCACCTTTTAATCCTTTTGAAAATTGGTTTTCGATTTCCTCACAACTGATTGAAACATTTTTTACCAGTAATTGATCAACAAGCATTTGATGCTCTGTTAATTTTTCCGATGCATCCTTTTTTTCAAGATCAATCAGCCCTTCCGTGATGGAAATATAGTATTGAAAAAGCCGATCTTTTTGGATAAACTTTTGTTGGTATCCATGAATGACAATCTGCATATAAGCCACAAAATGGCTCGATTCCATCTTTTCAGGATATTGATCATAAAGTCTATTAAACCAATGCAATTGCACCGAATCCACTTCAATGCTCTCAATCCCCCTACCCAATGAGTAGGCATCAAGCGCGGCTCGTATTGCTACTATTTCATTGGTGTCAAAATAGCTTTGCCGCAGTTGATATAAATTCATTAATTCCTGAAATAAGCTGTCTTTGATATTTTTATCAGAAGCATTTATTTCTTTCCTCAATAATTTAACTCCAAGAATGTAAATGTTTTCATGTGCCTTTGGATGGTTCGTTTTCAACCATTTCAAAGCTTCAAGCGCATCGTGTGTATTATCAGAATTTATTCCATCCTGAAGTATGGCATATTTTTCATGCATTTCTGAGGTCCATTCGTCAGTAGGAATTTGCGCCTCTGCCATAACGAAGTAAAAAAGCAGGGGCACTATCACCCCTACTTTTTTGTTAAAACCAACTAACCACATATTTGATTGATATTGAATTGTTCAGATAAATGATGATCTACTTGTGCTAATTCCATACTCCTTTGTACAGAATTTTGGGGGGGGGGGGGGGGGGGGGGGGGGGGGGGGGGGGGGGGGGGGGGGGGGGGGGGGGGGGGGGGGGGGGGGGGGGGG
>JBNLGO010000071.1:0-18596 GCA_050306095.1 Cyclobacteriaceae bacterium | reverse complement strand
TATGCATAGCCATTCTATCGAGACTCTTGCTTTCATAGGGGTAAACAAGGTAAACAGGAAGGGTCATAATGCAATATAGGGTTCCATTGATCCCTATACTTAAGTGCACATACAATTGCGTAAAGTAAATGATTACAAAATTACAAAAAAATACCCGATTCTCCATAATGCTTTCAAAAATAACCGTACATTTGCGCCCCTTTTAACAAGTTTTAACAACTTATGAAGCTTTTTACTGAAATACAGCCACTGGTTGATTTTATCGGTGAAATACGGTTAAAAGGCAAATCTATTGGCCTTATTCCTACTATGGGCTACCTCCATCAAGGTCATATCACACTTTTAAAAAATTCTGTTAGTGAGAATGATATCAGTATTTGCACATTGTTTGTAAATCCTACTCAGTTTAATAACCCGGAGGATCTCAAAAACTATCCAAGGGATGAAAAAAGGGATTTATCATTATTAGAAACAAATGGATGTGATATAGTGTTTTCTCCTAATGTAGAAGAAATATACCATGAAGATCGCGTGGTTAATTTTAATTTTGGTTACCTCGAAGATATTATGGAAGGTAAATTTCGGCCTAACCATTTTAAAGGTGTGGGATTAATAGTAAGCAAGTTCTTTAACATCATCCAGCCAGACAGAGCATATTTTGGCACAAAAGATCTACAACAGTTAGTGCTGATTCAAAAGTTAACAAAGGAATTAAACTACCATATAGACATTCGTCCGGTTGACACGGTACGCGAAGAGGATGGATTGGCTATGTCATCCAGAAATGCAAGGCTTACTGAAGAAGAGAAAGTGCAATCTTTGATACTTTTTCAATGCCTGTCAATGGCTAAAGAAATGTACCTAAAAAATATTGATATTGATGAAATAAGAAATGTCATTTTGGATAAATGTCAGAAATCGACCAGTTTTGACCTCGAATATTTTGAAATTGTTAATACTACATCCTTGCTTCCTGTAGTTAACAATGGTGATGATCAACACGTATCAGCATGTATAGCCGGATATGTCGGAAAGGTCAGACTAATTGATAATATTTCTATAATTTGATTTAAATTTGCAGTTCGGGATAGGAGAGCATTATGTTTATCGAAGTAGTAAAATCAAAAATCCACAGAGTAAAAATTACTGAAGCTGAGCTTCACTATGTAGGAAGTATTACCATTGATGAAGATCTGATGGAAGCCAGTAATATTATTGCGAATGAAAAGGTCCAGATTGTTAATATCAACAATGGTGAACGGCTTGAGACCTACGTAATCAAAGGAGAACGGGGTTCCGGGCAGGTGTGCCTGAATGGACCTGCTGCCAGAAAAGCTCAGGTTGGAGATATTATCATTATTATATCATATGCTTCAATGGAATTTGAGGAGGCAAAATCCCACAAACCTACCATCATCTTTCCTGATCAAAATAATAAAATAGTTGAATAGCCGAAGGAAGAATTTTTTCATCTCATTTCTTAAATATACTGTTAGCCTTACTATCGCGATATTGCTTTTTTGGTGGGTTTACAGAGATTTTGATTTCGGGGAATTATTCAAACGTTTTAATGAAGTCAATTTAAATTACATTTATTTATCGATGGGTTTTGGGATGATTTCATATGTCGCCAGAGCTTATCGATGGGCATTACTTTTAGAGCCTCTAGGCTACCAGGTTACTACATTTCGTTCTTTTGTTGCCTTAATGATAGGATACTTTGCGAACCTCCTGGTGCCCAGGATGGGTGAAATTACGAGGTGCGGCATATTGAAGAAGACTGACAATGTCGAGCTCACTTCTTCATTTGGAACTGTAGTTGCTGAAAGAACTATTGATCTGATTTGTCTATTTGTCGTAATATTTTTAGGGTTTATAATTGAATTCAAAGTGCTCAGTAAGGTGTTGACTGATAATTTTCAAGACAAGATACTTTTGCTTTGGAATAACAAGTTATTGATAACTCTACTAATTGTGGTTTTGCTATCACTTGCGATCATTGGTTTTTTTCTATTCAAAAAGTATAAATATCAAATTTATAGAAATCCATTGATGTTAAAATTTCGATCCCTGATACGAAGTTTGTTGGATGGGTTTTTATCCGTACGTAAATTAAAAACCCCATTTTTATTTTGGATATCGACCTTAGTAATTTGGGTCATGTATTTTTTAATGACCTATGAGGTTTTCTTTGCTTTTGAACCTACCATGCATTTAGGAGTTAAAGCTGGGATCATCATTTTAATTGTTGGTGGATTAGGAATGGCAACGCCTGTTCAAGGTGGGGTAGGTGCATTTCATCTTTTTGTGAGTGGCGCATTGATTATGTATGGTATCTCTGAATCCAATGGAGAATTTTTTGCCTTTGTACTACACACTTCCCAGTTTTTATTTATGATCGTAGCAGGAGGAATTAGTTTTTTCATTAGTCTTGCATTATCGAATAAAAACAAATTGAATGGCAACCAAGGATAAAATCGTATCAGCTGAAAATTTCATTGAACTAAAAAATACTGCTTTAAAGGGTAAAAAGGTGGTGTTTACCAATGGGTGTTTTGATATCGTACATTTAGGGCATATTGATTACCTGGAAAAAGCCAGGGAAAAAGGAGACTTGCTTGTGCTTGGGCTAAATACAGATCAGTCAATTCAAAGACTCAAAGGTCCAAAACGCCCCATTATAGAAGAAAATGCTAGAGCGCGAATGATGGCTGCCATGACATTTGTTGACTTTGTAATTTTATTTGATGATGACACTCCATTAAAATTAATCGAAAGCATATTACCCGATGTTTTGGTGAAAGGCGACGACTACCATCAGGGCAACATTGTGGGGGCAGAAATCGTTTTGAGCAATGGTGGTAGAGTCGAAACAATTCAACTTGTTCCCGGGTTTAGTACCAGCAGCATTATTGAAAAAATAAAAGAAAATTAATAAAGGTTATGATTATTCTTATCGGTATAGTTTTTATGATTATAAGCTTTGCCGTAAGCTCAAAGCTTAAAAGCAAGTTTAAGAAATACTCACAGACAACATTAATGTCTAATATGAGTGGTGCGGAAGTAGCGCAATCAATGCTACAGGATAATGGATTATACGATGTGACAATCACTTGCCAGCCTGGACATTTGACAGATCATTACAATCCTTCAAATAGAACAGTTAACTTAAGTGAGCCAGTATATCACGGTAGAAATGCAGCTGCTGCAGCAGTAGCCGCCCATGAATGCGGGCATGCTGTCCAACATGCGAAAGCATATCGTCCTTTGGAATTCCGGTCCATGCTTGTCCCGATCCAAAATGTGAGCGGTAGAATCCTGAACATCATTGTAATGATTGCGATTTTTGGTGGAGGATTTGTGTATAATATTGGGTATCAAAACATTATTCTTGCTGTGATTGCCTGTTATTTTGTTTTGACATTGTTTTCCTTCATCACGCTTCCTGTAGAATTTGATGCCAGTAAACGTGCATTGCAATGGATAAAGACAAAAGGTATTGCGAGTGCAGATGACCAATACATGGCGAAAGATGCCTTAAAGTGGGCAGCCATGACTTATGTGGTGGCAGCTATCGGATCGTTGGTTTCACTCATGTATTATGTCATGATTTTACTTGGCAGTGATGATTAAATAGATTATATTTCAATTACCTCAATAAACCAGGATTTGCCCGAAAGAGCGAATCCTTTTTTTGTTTATTAAAAATAAGACTATGGTTATTGAATTGACGGAAGAGCAGCAAGCTGTGCAACAGGCGGCGAAAGAGTTCGCCCAATTGGAATTGCTTCCGGGTGTTATAGAACGGGATGAAGCGCAAAAATTCCCAAAAGAACAGGTGAAAAAAATGGGGGAGTTGGGTTTCTTGGGAATGATGGTAAACCCTACCTATAATGGAGGCGGAATGGACACCATCTCTTATGTTTTGGCCATGCAGGAAATAGCTGCTGTTGATGCTTCAGCTGCGGTAATTATGTCTGTCAATAATTCATTGGTATGTTGGGGGTTGGAAAAATTCGGAACGGAAGAGCAAAAAGAGAAATATTTAAAACCACTAGCTGCCGGAGAAATAATTGGAGCGTTTTGTTTATCAGAGCCGGAGGCAGGTTCTGATGCGACTTCTCAGAGAACTACTGCGATAGATAAGGGTGATCATTACGTTGTTAACGGAACGAAAAACTGGATTACCAATGGAAACTCAGCATCGGTATATATTGTTTTTGCACAGTCTAATCCGGAATTAAAACATAATGGCATCAACGCATTGATTATAGAGAAGGAAACAGATGGGATAACTGTGGGTAGAAAAGAAAACAAACTGGGCATTAGGGGCTCTGATACGCACTCAATTATGTTTTCAGATGTCAAGGTTTCAAAAGAAAATCGACTTGGTGATGAGGGATATGGATTTAAGTTAGCCATGAAAATATTGAGTGGAGGGCGTATAGGAATAGCTTCCCAGGCCTTGGGAATAGCTTTAGGTGCCTTGAGTTTTTCCATAAAGTATGCAAAGGAAAGGCAAGCATTTGGTAAGACCATTTCTCAACATCAGGCCATACAATTCAAACTGGCCGAGATGGCTACAAAAATTGAAGCTGCAAAAATGCTGTGTCTGCAAGCAGCCTATTACAAAGATGCGGGCAAAGATTTTACAAAAGAAAGTGCAATGGCTAAATATTTTGCTTCGGAAACAGCCATGTATTGTGCCATAGAAGCCATCCAGATTCACGGTGGCTATGGTTATGTAAAAGAGTATCATGTGGAAAGATTATTGCGTGACGCAAAGATCACGCAGATTTATGAAGGCACTACCGAAATACAGAAAATAGTAATTTCCAGAGAACTACTAATCAGATAGAGGAGCTTTTTTTTAGAAAATTTATGAATTATCTAAAATAATATTGTACTTTTGAAATATCATTGTAAGCAAACTTACCGTATTGCTTATTTTTTTTGTATTATTTTTAATATTGAAACATAAGGTGTCTTTTAGTAGTTAATTGCACATTTCTAAGATGGAAGATTATAACAAGATCATAGAGTCACTTAACGTCCACTACAAAAAAATCAATAATATTAAGGTGATTCAACCTATTACTATTGAGAATTTCTACGACGTTGAAAATACCATTTTTAGGATCAATAATGGGGAAATCACTTTTGGTAAAGACAAAACAGTGGTGAGAAAGGGGGAGTTTCTATTTGTACCTGGAGGGAAGAATATATCTTTGACGTTTGGCAGAGGTACCCCGGTAAGTCTTTCAAATGATGAGTTTATTACACGTAGGGAACACTTTTTTCAAAGTTTACCTCACCCTGATCTGCTCACGGAATCTACTGATTCTTTCAGTTATATTTCTTTTGATGCTAAGGTTTTCGATTCGGTTAATTTCTTTGCATCACTTGATATTCCTGCATTTATTATTCCGGAAGACAAGCGAATTGATGAAAATATTCTTCAGGTTTCAGAAGAAAAATACAAAAATGAACCTGGCTACCAACGTATCATAAAACTGGTGACTGACCAGATGGTCGTCGAAATTATTCGTTTTGTTTTGAGACAAGGTATGTTTGTAGAGCAGTTGGCTACCAACAGCACATATTTCAAAGACCCTCGATTAATTGACATTTTTGCTTATATCAAAGACAACCTAAATGGTGATCTATCAAATAAAAAGTTGGCCAATGTAGCCAATGTAAGTGAAGATTATGTAGGTCAATATTTTAAAATGCTAACAGGTATTAATCCACAGGATTATATCGAATATCAGCGCATGGAACAGGCCGTTAGTTTACTTCGAACCTCTAAAAAAAGCATCAGGGAAATCGGCCATGAAGTTGGGTATAAAGATACCGCATATTTTTGCCGAAGGTTTAAAATGATGTTTGGTATACCTGCAGGGAAAATGCGAAGAAGGGAATCTTTAATGAACATTTAGTGACGTATTAAGCTTTGCTATTTGCTCAGAGACTTCTATAATTAAATTCGGGTTCTTTTCCACTCCGTTTCCAATAATGATCATGTCAGCACCTGCCTGCAATACTGCACGAGCTTTGCTAACAGAATTTATTCCCCCACCAACAATGATGGGAATATTGACCGACTTTTTGACCATTTTAATCATTTTCTCAGGTACTGGCTCTTTTGCACCGCTTCCTGCTTCAAGGTAAATTAATTGAAGACCTAGCATTTCACCAGCAAGTGCTGTACATGCTGCAACATCGGCTTTGGAGGAAGGAATGGGCATAGTGTTGCTCAGATACGAGACGGTTGTGTCATTTCCACTTCCAATCAACATGTACCCAGTAGGCATTACTTCTATTTTACTTCGTTTGATGATTGGTGCAGCCACAATGTGTTGTCCAATTAATAATTCGGCATTTCTTCCCGATATCAAAGAAAGAAACAAAATGCCGTCGGCAGACATATCAAGATGCATGTGATGGCCAGGAAAAAGCAATACGGGGATGTTGCATGACTCTTTAATTTGACTAATGATATTTCCTGTATTATTTGTTGTAATAAGGCTACCACCCACCAGAAAATAATCCACTTTATTTTCAATGCTGATATTAATCAATTTTGCCAGTCCCTGTTCACTTTCAATCTTATCCGGATCGAGAAGTATCCCAACGGCTTTCTTATTTGTCTGTCGAAGGTTTATTATCTGATTCAGGATCATCTATCATTTCGTTTAAATAAGTAATTAATTTTTTCTTTGCCACCTCTAAAAGTATGGTAATGATGGCTGATTTCACTCGTGAAGATATAGCAGGAGTAGTATTACCTTTTTTTACCCTTGCCTTTTTTTGGGCTTTTTTTTTATCAGTAAGCAGCAATTTTAACAAAGAAATAGCGGCAATCGATCCTCCTGCAACAAGCAATGATTGTGTCATCCTTTTTTTAGCAACATGCTTTAATCCGGAAAATTCAGATTTTATTTCATGCTCTAATTCTGAAGATTCAGACTCTAGTTGTTGCTTGAGTATTTCCAGATCATTTTTAGACGCCATCTTTTTCTTTTTTGTTTTTTTCCTCCTCAAAGTGATCGTGGGCAATGATACGAATTACTTCTTTTTGAATAATTCTTTTTCGAAAAATATAAAGAAGAACAAGGATTATCGTATAAAAACTACCAACAATGGTAAAGCCAAGATGGTCACTATCTAACCAACCATTTATGTATGTTGCAAAAGCCACACTCAATAATATCATGATTAGAAAGGCGAAAATAATTAAGGTAAAAGCAAAGATTATTGAAGCGATAATTTGAAATACATTTTCCTTGATCTGTAGTTTTATCAACTCAGATTTCACTTCTACATACTTGAGAACTAATTCAGTTAACTTCTCAATACTTTCGCTTGAAAAAGGCTTTTTTAACGGCACGGTACGATTGTATAACTATTATAAATATATACGAAAACTATTTTGATATAAATATCAATGCAAAAGGTAATAAGAAGAAGGTAATAATTATATATAAAAATCCAACAATTCGGTGCTTTGAAGTCAATAATCCTAATTGATTGGCTAAAAAAACCGGAATGTTTCGCATAAACCGTATAGGAAGGAAAATTAGGACACCAATTAAATTAAAGCTCAAGTGCGCAATGGCTATACTTATGGCGGCTTCATTTTTAAACAATGCTGCCAATAACGCTGTTAAAGTTGTGCCTACATTTGCTCCAAGAATAAAAGGAAATGCATTTTTAACTTTGATTCTGCCAACAGCAACTATTGGAACCAATAAGGAAGTAGTTACGGAACTAGATTGTACAGCCCCTGTAAGAATGGCTCCCCATGTAAAAGACTTGTATGTATTTTTAAATATGAAGCTTTCAAATTTGCTTCTGGAAGACCCCAAAAATAATGACGAAATTATTTTTGCCAATAGTTTTATAGATACAAAAAGCAATACTAAAGAAAGGATGAAGGTAATAATGGGGCTGTCAATCAGGTTGAAAAATTGATCACTCACCGGAATATTTACGAGTGAGGCTGATGAAACCGGTGTATTTGGGTAGGCGTTGTGGGCTAAATTGATATTTAAAAAACTTGTAATAGTTTCCGAAATCCTACCTATTATATTATAAAAGTATTGTAGTGGTAAAAGAATGATGGTAGTCAAAATGTTGAAGAAATCATGAGATGTAGACGTTGTTATTGCCCTTCGCAATTCTACTTTTTTGGCAATAAAGCTTAGAGAAACAAGGTCACTGGTAATAGTAGTGCCAATATTTGCACCCATTACCATAGGTATGGCATGGCTGATTTCCATGGAGCCACTGGCAACCATCGCAACTATAACTGATGTGGTAGTGGAGCTACTCTGAACAATAGAAGTAATAAGTAGGCCTATGAATAAGGCAATAAAGGGGTTGGATACCAGGGATATCATTGACCTTACGGCATCTTTGCTTATATGTCCCAATGAAATGACCATTAGGTCAATCGAAAACATAAAAACAAACAATATCAAGACAATTAGGAATGCTTGTCCAATTTGTTTTAACAAATATTTATCTCTCTGATTCAATAATACCGGTCTTAAATTAGATCGCAAAGATATAGTTAATACTTCAGATTTAATTTCGGAAAGAAATAGAAATGCCTTTATTAATTAATTGTTATTAAACTTTGAACAAAATTTGTGGTTAAACGAGTTTTGAATTGATTGGTTCAAAATGGCGTAAATTATTTAACAATTTGTTAATATTAAGTGACAAAACTATTCATAGTTTTGCAGCAATTTTAATAGCAAATACATGGGACGAAAAAAAAATCCAAAAGTCGATACCCGGGACTTATCTTCAACATATAAAATTTTTGACGTGGGTAAAAAGGAAAAGAATTTTTTAGGATTAATTTTATCCTTCATTCTTATTAGCTTCTTGGCTTATCCATACCCTCACATTGCTATGTGGGTTGGGTTTATGTTGGCAGGATACTCTGCTATTGCCAATGACTCTATTCAGACGATCGGTACTTTTATTGCTTCAAATACCCAAAGAAAATGGTATTATTTATGGCTGTTTATGGGTACTATCTTCCTGGTGACGGTTACTGTTAGCTGGTTTAAATATGATGGTGATGTTAGTTATCAACGACTGATTTCAAAAGGGTTTGAGCAAACACCTACTGAATTTTCGTTCCTTCAGCTTTCAGCACCAATTATTCTTCTTATTCTTACCAGGATGAGAATGCCGGTTTCTACTACATTCCTTATTTTGAATGTGTTCTCAACAAAAGCCAGCACGATTCTAGGTATTGTTGAAAAAAGTTTGACGGGCTATTTATTAGCTTTTGGTACAGCAATAGTTATATGGTTGTTATTGTCAAGTGTGCTAAATAAAATGCTGAAGAAAAAGCCAGCTAATTATTGGATTTATCTGCAGTGGATCACAAGTGGTTTTTTATGGTCTGTTTGGATTATGCAAGATGCGGCAAATATCGCAATCTTCTTACCAAGGCAATTAAGTGCCGGGGAATTTATCGCATTTGCATCCTTTATATTCCTGGGGCTTGGTGTATTGTTTTACCTGAAAGGGGATAGGATTCAGAAAATTGTGACGGAAAAATCTGACGTAACTGATGTCAGATCAGCAACTATTATCGACTTTGTATATTGTTTGTTGCTGTACTATAAATTATATGAGTCCACTTTACCAATGAGTACAACTTGGTTGTTTATTGGTCTGCTTGGAGGACGTGAAGTAGCGATCAACATTACGAAGGATTCGACACTTAAACGTAAGAAAGGAATTGTTAAAGCATTAAGAATGATCGGTAAAGATTTACTTTATGCTTTGATAGGTTTATTAGTTTCAGCAATATTGGCACTAGCTATCAACGATGAAATTCGTAAGGAAGTATTTGATACAATCGCTTCCTGGTTTTAGAATATATTAACTTGGATAGCTATTTTTGATTTATTTCATTAATAGCTATCCAAGCCATTAATCCCATCCCAATTTCCAAGGCATTTTCATCAATATTAAAGGTAGGGGTGTGTACACCTGAGGTGATTCCTTTTGATTCATTTCTTACACCAAGTCGATAAAAACAGGCATCTATTTCCTGAGAGTAAAAGGCAAAATCTTCTGCGGCCATCCAAATATCAAGGTCCACTACATTTTCTTTTCCTAAATAGTCGATGGCAAAGTTTTTAGCTCGTTCGGTTAGCTTTTCTTCATTCTTTAAATAGGGGTAGCCATTAACAATATTGAACTCAACATCGCCACCCATACTTTGGGCGATACCTTTTGCCAAATCCTGAATTCTTTGTAATGCTTTTGCTCTCCAGGTTTCATCAAGCGTTCTAAATGTCCCTGATACTTTTACCTCATTGGGAATAACATTGGTGGCGCCCATTGCTTCTATTTTACCAAAAGATAGTACTGATGGAGTGAGCGGACTGGCGTTTCTGCTTACGATTTGCTGCATTGCCACGATAATGTGTGAAGCAATTAAAACCGGATCAACCAGTGTATGAGGATGGGCAGCATGACCACCTTCACCCTTTACGGTAAAATATATTTCATCAGCGCTTGCCATATAAATTCCGGATCTGAAACCTACTTTTCCAACAGGTATCAAGGGCATTACATGCTGTCCGATAATGTTTTTAATAGATGGTTCGTTTAAAACGCCCTCTTCTATCATCATTTTGGCTCCGCCTGGGGCTTTCTCTTCTCCGGGTTGAAAAATCAACTTAAGAGTACCCTCAAATTCGTCCTTTAATTCATTTAGGATCATCGCTGAGCCTAATAGGGAAGAAGTATGAACATCATGCCCACAAGCATGCATTACGCCAATATTTTTTGATTTGTACGGAACATCATTTTCTTCCGTGATAGGTAACGCATCCATATCCGCTCGAAGTAGTGTCATTTTCGAATCGGGATTTTTACCTTTTATTTCAACAGAAAGCCCGGTATTGGCGATTCCAGTGGTAGGCTCTAATCCTAACTCTTGTAATTGCCTGGCAACAAATTTTGCGGTTTCAAACTCCTGAAAGGATAGTTCAGGGTGAGCATGAAGATGATGACGTATTTTTCTTACCTGTTCAAGTTTAGATGAACTTAATTTTTTAATCTTATTGACTAAAGACATGGTACTTATTTTAAGTAACTTTTTTCACTTACCATTACGGCGCCAGGGAATGATCTTTTTAATGTAGTAAATGTTTTATGTGCATCAAGCCGGCTTTCAAATTTTCCAACCTTCACCCTAAAGTTAGGTTGAGAGTATTCAAGTTTTGGTGTCTCTTCAGGAATGATGCTATAGACTTTTGATCTGATTTCATTTGCTTCTTCACGGCTATTACCTACATATACCTGTACCGTATAGTACCGTATTTTTTTATGAAGGTTATCTGAAGCCAGACTGTCTATAAGAGCATTTAGTTTTTGGGTGTTGTCATAAGTTGGTCGGGTATAAGGCGCCTTTACTATTTCATCGGTAGTCTCTTCAGAAACAGAATCGATAGGTGGTCTTAAATGGCTTAAATCCTCATTATATTCTTTAACAGTTGTCTGTTTTACAACTTTGGGAGAACATTGGAAAAGCACTAAGCCAATGACAACAAATAGTACTTGGGATAAATTTTTCATATTAAGAGTTTTCAAGAACAACACAACGGTTAGAGTTGATATCCTCTTCTACACTTTTAAATTTCACATCTTTTTTGACGGATCCATCGGTATATTGTACTGTTACACGATCATTCCTGCCATATACTTTTTCAGATTTTACCGGCATAGATCTTTCTACCGGTTTTCGCTGTCCACCTTCCGGAGATCCACCACCTCCGCTTAGTAGTGACTTAGATTCTTCCTTGCTCGTTTTATAGCTTTCTTTTTGCCTTCTTCTATTGGCTGCTTCCTGTACTTCATCAGGGTCTCTTACAGGTATCTCCGCTTTGGTGATGAATGACATCGTATCTTCATTCACTTTGGCAACAAACTGTTTGAACAATTCAAAAGCTTCAAATTTATAAATCAATAAAGGGTCTTTTTGCTCATAAACTGCATTTTGCACCGATTGCTTTAAATCATCCATCTCCCGCAAATGTTCTTTCCAAGCCTGGTCAATGATGGCGAGTGTAGCAAATTTTTCTAATGAATTAATTAATTCGCTACAATCCGTTTCCAGGTTTTTCTCCAGATTAGTAGCTACACCTATCTGGCGTTTTCCATCTGTAAAAGGAACAAGAACTTCCTTCACTGTAGCTCCTTTGTTTTTATGGATTTCTTTAAAAATGGGAACAGCTTTTTGAGAGATTAATTGATTTTTATCTCGATAATGTTGTTCTGACTGGGTATATAATTTTTGAATGAGGTCTTCCGGTTTAACTTTCAGAAATTCTTCCCGCTCAATTTTATAATCTATACCAAGCGTGGTGATGACATTTAATTTAAACCCATCGTAATCTTCTGAATTTTTTGTGTTGATGACAATATCTTCACAGGTATCGTACATCATGTTCATTAAATCCAGTTTGAGTCGTTCACCAAGTAGGGCATTTCTTCTTCGCTTGTAGATTACTTCTCGTTGCGAATTCATCACATCATCATATTCCAAAAGTCTTTTACGAATACCGAAGTTGTTTTCCTCTACTTTCTTTTGAGCTCTTTCAATCGACTTGGTAATCATAGAGTGCTGTATCACCTCACCTTCTTTCAGCCCCATTCTGTCCATCAGTTTGGCGATTCGGTCTGACCCAAAAAGACGCATAAGATTATCCTCAAGTGACACAAAAAACTGTGTGCTACCCGGGTCTCCCTGTCTTCCTGATCTACCCCTAAGCTGACGGTCAACACGCCTTGATTCGTGTCGTTCCGTACCAATAATGGCTAAACCTCCCGCAGCTTTTGATTCAGGAGTTAATTTAATATCTGTACCCCTACCAGCCATGTTGGTAGCGATGGTGATGGTTCCTGGCTTACCAGCTTCTGCTACCACTTCAGCTTCCCGCTGGTGTTGTTTTGCATTTAACACCTGATGTTTCAGCTTCCTGATGTTTAGCATTCGGCTTAGTACCTCAGATATTTCAACGGAAGTCGTACCTACCAGTACCGGCCTTCCCGCTTCTGTCAGGCTTACTATTTCATCTGCAACGGCATTAAATTTTTCACGAACGGTTTTATAAACCAAATCTTCCCTGTCATCTCTAACAATCGGTCGATTAGTTGGAATAACGATCACATCGAGCTTATAAATTTCCCATAATTCGCCGGCTTCCGTTTCAGCAGTACCCGTCATACCTGCGAGCTTGTGGTACATTCTGAAATAGTTTTGAAGGGTAATGGTGGCATAAGTTTGGGTGGCATCTTCGATTTTAACATTCTCTTTTGCTTCTATCGCCTGATGAAGTCCGTCAGAATATCTACGGCCTTCCATCACCCTACCAGTTTGCTCATCCACAATTTTTACTTTTCCATCTACAAGGATGTACTCGGTATCTTTTTCAAAAAGCGCATAAGCTTTTAGGAGCTGGTTTACCGTGTGAATTCGTTCTGCTTTTTCAGTATAATCTGAGATGACCTCTTCTTTCTTTTTAAGCTGTTCTTCCTGAGATAGTGAAGCATCATTCTCTAGCTTAGCGATTTCTTCGCCTACATCTGGCATGATAAAGAACTTCTGGTCTTCTCCCTCACCTGTAATTAAATCGAGCCCTTTCTCTGTGAGTTCTACCTGGTTGTTTTTTTCATCAATTGTAAATAATAGAGGTGCATCTGCCTCAGGCATCATCTTGGCATTATCCTGGAGGTAGAAATTTTCCGTTTTCTGAAGGATCTGCTTCATTCCGGTTTCGCTCAAGAACTTGATGAGCGGTTTGTGTTTTGGCAGCCCCCTAAAGGCGCGGAATAATGATACTCCACCTTCTTTTTCATTCCCTTCAGAAATTAATTTTTTGGCTTCAATTAAGTATTGAGAAACTATTTTCTTTTGAGCATCAACCAGCTTTAATACACGTGGTTTGATTTCAAAAAATTGATGCTCATCTCCTCTTGGTATTGGGCCTGAGATAATAAGTGGGGTTCTGGCATCATCCACTAACACGGAATCAACCTCATCTACCATGGCATAGTGATGTTTTCGCTGTACCAGGTCTTCAGTTTCTCGTGACATATTATCACGCAGGTAGTCGAAACCAAATTCATTATTAGTTCCGTATGCAATATCTGACTGATAAGCTTTTCGCCTATCTTCAGAGTTTGGCTCATATTTATCAATGCAATCACACGTTAACTCATGGAATTGAAACAAGGGTCCCATCCATTCGCTATCCCTTTTTGCCAGGTAGTCGTTTACCGTAACTATATGCACGCCTCTTTTTGACAAGGCATTTAAGAACGCAGGAAGCGTAGCAACAAGTGTTTTACCTTCACCTGTGGCCATCTCAGCAATTTTACCCTGATGCAATACAATTCCACCAATCAGCTGCACATCATAGTGAAGCATATCCCAGGTAATGAGATTTCCGGCTGCCAACCATTGGTTTTTCCAGATGGCTTTATCACCTTTTATTTCTACAAAGTCTTTTTCAGCGGCCAGCTGCCTGTCATACATGGTAGCTTCTACTTCCAGCTTTTTATTTTCTTTGAGGCGTCGGGCTGTTTCCTTAACAATAGCAAAAGCCACTGGCATTACTTCCATTAGTACATCTTCCAGCTGCGAATTTCTATCTTCTTCCAGCTTATCAATTTGATTGAAGATGCCCTCTTTTTGATTGATGTCAAGGTCAGGGTTTTCGGCAATCTGATCATGCAACCCTTTAATTTGATCATCTATATCTCTGAGCTTTTCGTCAATTATATTTCTTACCTCTTTGGTTTTTCCCCTCAGTTCATCATCAGATATATTTTTTAATTTTTCATACTCACCATTAATTTGAGCTACATATGGTGTGATGAGTTTTATATCTCTTTCTGACTTGGTACCAAAAAGATTAGTAATTAGTTTAAGCATTTTTCGAATCGTTAAAAGTTTTCAAATTTAAGCCCCTTTTTAAATAGATTGATAATATTTGAGCTTTTTCTCTCAATGTTTCCCCCACGTTTCAGGAGATTCTCTCCATTCTTTCAGCATTTTAACGTCCGAAGGTTGAATAAGATTTTTATTCAGGGCTACATCTATTAAAGTTGAATAATTACTCAAGGTAAAAAAGGTCACATTTTCATTATTGAAATTTTCATCTGCCTGTGGAAACTCATAGGTAAATATCGCTACTAACCCCAACACACTGATGTCGGAATTTTTTAATGCCTTAATCGCTTGAAGTGAGCTACCACCGGTTGAAATCAGGTCTTCTATGACTACCACTTTTTGTCCGGGTACTACCTTTCCTTCTATCATATTTTCCAACCCATGGCCTTTTGCTTTACTACGCACATAGATGAAAGGCAAACCTAAAAAGTCTGCTACTAAGGCTCCTTGGGGTATTCCAGCTGTAGCAACACCGGCAATGGCTTCCACACCTTTAAATTTTTCTTTGATCACTTCAGCCAGGTTTTCTTTAATGGTAGTTCTGGCATCAGGAAAAGAAAGTGATTTTCGATTATCACAATAAATGGGGCTATTCCATCCTGAGGCCCAGGTAAAAGGTTCTTGAGGGCTCAGTTTAATTGCGTTTATTTCTAATAATATTTCTGATATTTCGCTTGCGATATTTTCTGTCATTTTAAATCCTTTTAATCGGGTGACAAAATTAAAAAAAATCACTGCTCATTTAGGATATATTGCTATTCTTGTCAAAAGAAATTTATAAAGTATGCGAATATTCATTAAAGACATACCCGTAAATATTGTTTCTAAGTTTGATTTAATCGATACTTCTCATTTTGACTATGAGGTGGACTGCCTTGAAACCATCCCTGATTTCAGCATGCTAAGGGACGTAGTTCACATAAAAAATGCTGATAAAAAGCAGATAGACACATTACTTAGGGATTTAAAAAAGAATAAGCAAAAACAAATAGAAGAGCTGACTTTTAGTGTTGATAATTATAAGAAAGTTGTGAAGCTTTTTAAAAGCAAGTACACCATCATTAAAGCGGCGGGAGGATTGGTTTTTAAAGAAGGGGAGGTTTTGCTTATCTATCGTTTAAAAAAATGGGATCTACCAAAAGGAAAATTGGAAAATGGGGAAGATTCCAAGACCGGGGCTATACGTGAGGTGGAAGAAGAATGCAATATCAAAGTTGAGTTAGGTAAGAAAATTTGTAGCACCTGGCATACCTATAAGCAAAATGGGAAAAGAATCCTCAAAAAGACAAACTGGTACACAATGCATTGTGTTGACGATCGTGAAATGAAACCACAAATAGAAGAAAGCATTGAGGATTTGAAGTGGATGAATGACCGGGAAGCATACCAGGCTTTGTATAATTCATATGCATCTATCAGACAGGTGTTCAGAAGCTATTATAATATGCTCAACTAAAGTGAATACGGAATATATGCGCTAACATCCCCACCATACTTATGTACTTCCCTAATGATAGATGAGCTGATATAGGCAAATCTAGGGGAAGTAATTAAAAAGACCGTTTCCAGTGATTCCTTCAGGTTTCTATTCACCTGGGAAATACTGTTTTCATATTCAAAATCAGTTGTATTTCTCAATCCTCTTAACAGAAAGTTAGCATTATAGTCTTTGGCGAGATGGGCAGTTAACACATTGTATTTAACAATCTTAATATTGTCATTTCCTTTATATAAACCACTGATTTTCTCAACCATAAATTCCACATCAAAATAGCGCTGCTTATTAGAGTTGTGACCAATACAAATAATGATTTCATCAAAGAGATCCAATCCTCGCATCACTATATCATGGTGGCCATTCGTATATGGATCAAAAGATCCTGCAAAAAGAGCGGTTTTTTTATTCATGGTAGTGCCCATGATTTAATATAAGGAAAATACGTCAAAAAATTGGTGGTCACCTATTTCATCAAACACATATCCAAAATTGATTCCTTTAGGCCTGTTGCCAAGACTGATCTGAGGGATATGTTGTTTTAAGTATTTGTATTGAGGGGTGTTTTGACCTAAAAATCCATATGCCTGGATTTTTGTTTGAGACAAATTGATATTAAGATCTGAGGCTACCAATTTTAAGTACCGGGTAAAATCCTCCATCTTCTTTATTTGAAACTGGTTATAATAATGCAGGTTTCCATTCCTCGTCACACCAAGGTGGAGGTTGAAACGATCTACATACATTAAAAAAGTTTCAGGTGATAACTTCCGGGTACCATTTATCAATGGACTGCTTTGATGAAGAAATTTAACCTTCTTATTTGGATACATCGTTCTGAAAAACTCTGTATATTTTTTTTCAGCAGCAAAAACACTTACAAAAGCATTTTTATGGTGAATGGAGAAAACAGTGTCACCCGAATTAATGGTATGATTATATTTTAAATAAGTGAACGCTTGTTCCTTTACATAGAACTGTTCAGGAACCAGGACAAATTTTCTGTTCTTAAAGATAACAGTCACTGATTTCCAAAAACCCGCAGCCAGCAGATGGTGATTGTCAATGATCTCCTTGATGTTTTCAAGGACGATAGATGCATCATGCGCCTGATCGAAAATGTAATCTTCCAGTAAGAGCGCTCTTTTTTCCAGTGTGTCAAATATAAAGACCTGGAAATCACGAATCCCAAGTTGAATAGACAAACTGTAGTGTTCAAGTTTGTCTATGTTAAACTTGGGATCCTTTATTTTTTTAAGAAGCTTGTATTTTCCTTTTTCGATACTGATCAAAATTCCCAGTTTCCTGATGTTGAAACGTCTGTTCTAGACCCTACTTTTAAAGGATTTTCTTCCCCTTTTTTCCTCCTTGCCGGATTCACCGGATTGGTGTCTTTGGCTTCAAAAACACTTACAACCAAGTTACCCCGCACGATCTTGCCGGCAAATAATTCAAATTTCTTGCTATTATCTCCTGGTAAATATGGAAGGTTTTTAATGTCGTCTATTCTTGGATAATTTATTAACACCACAGGGGTTTCAATATCATCAATATTGTCTCCAACAGAAGCATGTATCGCTTGAATTTCTGCATCTACCGGAGATTTCATTTTCAATGTTTTTCCTTTGTCGTTGGTTACAGAAAACAATACATCACCTTTTTTCACTCTATCGCCAACTGTTACATTGACTGCATCTACTGTACCTTTAACAAGGCTGGTCACAGGTTCTTTTACCCGGAAGATAGAATCTTTTACAGATACGCTTCCGATTGTATCAATCTTAATCTGTACACTATCAACACCATAGGCTAATGTGAATACTTTTTCAGTAGTTTGTGTAAGGTAAAGTGTTCCGGTATCAACAAAATTTACAAGGGTATCGAAACTACCTGTGTAATTACCATTTACGGCCTGGTAGGCAACTTCGGCATCCCGAATCATTTTAAGTTTATTAATTACGCGAAGTTCTTGGGTTTCGATTCTGCGGTCTTCAGCTATTTTGTACCAAACGCGGTATGCCAAAAATGCAGCTAAGCTCAGAGCAATTACAAAAAATAATATGCTAATAATTCTTATCAGACTCATTTTGATTCAATTTAACTTTT
>JBNLGO010000070.1:0-18621 GCA_050306095.1 Cyclobacteriaceae bacterium | reverse complement strand
TTCTGAGTTGTCTCGCGGACTAGGTGGTCCTCGGTGTATGACATTGCCTCTTGAAAGGCAGGTGTACTAAAACTCAACCATATAAAACTTTCTTTTATTAGAACCTGGCTTATATCCACATAATAGCAATGTTTTATCACTGAGCCAGGCGCAATAGTTTTTATTAATATTCATTTTTTGATCCATAAATGACTGTTTGGAAATGACATTGCCATTGACCAGATCAAGATTGAAATAATACATGCTATTGCCTTTAGCTGATTCTTTCATGACCAGGTTTAATTCATTCTCGTTTGTGACACTAGATAAATAAGATAGCGTTAATCCATTCCCCTGCGAGAGTTGATATTTTTGGATGACCTTTTTCCAATTGATTTCGCCCTCAGAATTGATGTTGACCAATAAAATATCTTCACTTCTATAATTTATTTCATCCGGTTCTTTCCACTTAAGCCCAAAATTTAAACCCGATGATACATTATGATAAGTTGATGGAAGCTCCTGATGTTCTAGTATAGTGGTAATGTTACCAGATTTATCGATGAATATTTCCTGAAAATGAAAACCAGATAGGCTTTCAGGCGTAGTAACATATTTTTTCTTTTGATTTTCAGAAGTAAATACACTTTCCTGGTAAGCAGTTTTTATAAACTCTGAATCAGTATTAAAATTATTAGAAAACAAAAGAGATTTCAATACTACATTAAAGGAAGAGAAATTTATGCCTACAATTTCATCCTCGATATTAGCCACAGTATGCACCAAAAAAGTACTTTCACTTTGCTTGACGATATCAATAGCTGAAAAGTCATCAGGGGGTCTTTGAAAAGCTAAATTAGAGGTGAGCTTTATGGGCGAGGTATTTTTGTCACTGAAAAAATAAATGTCCAGTGAGTAGGTAGCTATATCACCAATAGCCAAAAAAACATCTCCCTGATCATCGAGAAATGTCTTGGTTTTTTTGTCAGTTAAAGAGATTGGAATTGCTAAATTTGTAACCTGTTCTAATGTACTTGTGGAGTACACATCAATTTTCGAATTTTGAGCATTGGGATGATAAACAAGAAAATGCGCATTTGATGCTGAAAAGGAGAGCTCTAATTTTTCAATTTCATCCTCAGCTTCCCAAATTATTTTTTGTTCCTGGTGGGTTTGCTCGCCTGTTTCAATATTATACTTTTTAATTTCAACATAAGCTTTTCCTTTATATGTCCAATACCTGAAAACGATTATTTCATTGTCGATTTTAAACAATTTGGGAAAAGATCCTTCTTTACCGTAATCAATATTTACAGACCATTTGTCAAAGAAATATTCATCATACCGGCTCAATTGAAAAGATCCCTTCTTCTCTTCCATTAACACGATAAACTCCTTGGGTGCTAGGCTTACTACATTTTGAACTTCGTAGGGTGCAAATAATTTTTTATACTCAATTTCACCCTCGCTAAAAATATTTTGAGCGAATAATGCAGAAAAGAAAAGCAAAAAAACTGCGGTAAATAATAGTCTCATAGTGTCGGGGAATAAGCGTAGCTATTAATGAACATACTAAAAAATACTACACCTACAAAAAGAGTTAATTATTTAAGCTTATTTTAGGCGGATATTTTCCTCGTGATTGATCGGGATTTTAAAATTCATGCCATACATTTTCACCTTGATTTTTCCTTTAAAATGCACAAGCTTTGATTGCTGATTTTCTCTAAAAAGTGCCAAAGCGTCATTAAGTTTTATGTTTTTAAAGGGGATGTTTGCTTCCACCGGAACCGTAAAATTTGACTTGGGCTTTAATTCCATATCATAGTCTCTGGCGATGGAAGTAAGGTAATTGCCATCTACATTGACATCAATATCAACATGTTTTAAAACTATTTTTTTCTCATTTGGATTATAAAAATTCGCATTGCAATTAAAATCCGCACTACTAAATCCATTAAGTGAGACATTGATGTTATCTATGCTGGTAAGGTCTGGTGCCTGAGGTTTTTCACATCCATAAATTGCAGCTAAAAAAATAATCAATACAGATACTATACCTTTTCTCATCTTGCTTTCTAATTAATGTACCAATATTTGCATCCTGTGTGCATCTAGTTTTAAAAGTGTAAATAATAATATAGTAAATGCCCATAAAGACGATCCACCATAAGAAATAAATGGTAATGGAATTCCAATTACGGGAAAATATCCAATAGTCATACCAATATTTACCAGAAAGTGAAAGAAAAATATTCCGGCTACGGAATATCCATAAATTCTGGCAAACTTAGATTTTTGTCGCTCGGCAATGTTTACAATCCTGACCAGTAGAAAAACAAAAATTCCAATCAAGACAAAACTACCTATCCACCCTGATTCTTCTCCGATGGTACAAAAGATAAAATCTGTTGTTTGCTCAGGCACAAAATCTAGCTGTGTGTAGTAACCCTCCAGATATCCTTTTCCGCTAAAACCTCCACTACCAATAGCTGTTTTACTATTGATCACATTATAGCCATAACCCCTTGGGTCAGAGTCAGGATCAATCAATGCCTTAATACGATTCTGCTGATGAGGTTTTAAAACATTAGTGACTAAGTAATCTACACCAAAAATAACCGAAAAAACTAATGCTCCAGAAGCAATGGTGAGGAGAATGTTTTTTACGTTTTTCTTGATGAAAAATATAATCGCTAATACTAAAGCAGCGATAGATATCCCTAAAATAATTTTTGAAACAAACAATGTGAGAATAAATATAGCGGCCATCGAAAGCCCCAGAATAATTAAAAGCGGGTTAAGTCCTTCTCTGTAAAGTGGTATGGCAAAAGCCGAAAATACTAATGCTGTACCAGTATCTCCTTGTAGAATAATCAGGATCATGGGGAGGCCAATAATTAAGCCCATACCACTAACATTTCTCAGCTGGTCAAATTTAAAATTGACCACTGACATGAACTTTGCCAAGGCAAGTGCTGTACCATATTTGGCAAATTCTGAAGGCTGAATTTTAATAAAACCCAGTTCAAACCAGGATTTTGATCCCGCTACTTCCCTGCCAAATATTAAAACGGAGATGAGTAAGAGAATAAGAATTCCATAAAATATATATCCCAGTGATTCGAATGTCTGGAAATCAATAGAAAATATTACCACGATAATGATGAGGCAACTAATGATACGCAGGAATTGCTTACCACTATTGATAGAAAGGTCAAAGATCGTCCTTCCACTTTCTACATCATAATTAGTGGAATAAATCGAGAGCCACCCAATCAACACCAAAGCAAAATACAATAGGACGGTTATCCAATCGATGTTTTGAAATATGCCCTTATCTTCTCTCATTAGTAAATAAATTCACCTTTTAATGCATAATCTTCTATCCAATGCCTTTTGATTTCGCCGGTAAGGTATTTTTCTATCATTAATCCGGCAACGGAAGCAGCCGCCCGGGCTCCCTGTCCGGCATTTTGTACATACACAGAAATGGCAATTTTGGGATTGTCTTTTGGAGCAAATGCAACAAATACCGAGTGATCTTCCCCATGTGGATTTTGGGATGTTCCGGTTTTACCACAAACGGCAATCCCATCTATCCTGGCGCGGATACCCGTACCTTGATTCACCACACTTTCCATGGCATCTACCACAGCTTGAAAATGTATGGAATCTATCCCGGTTTCATGTTTCACCATATATTTTGGTAATGGGTTACCCGTAGTATCTATTTCTTTTATTATATGTGGAGTGTAATAATATCCCCGATTGGCAATGGCAGCAACATAATTGGCCATCTGAAGCGGGCTAATTAATAATTCACCCTGACCGATACTAATCGAATTTATGGTTGACCACTTCCACCGGTTTTCTCCATAAATGCCATTGTAGAGTGCAGGGGTTGGGATTGTTCCACCTTTTTCATTGGGAATATCTATCCCTAAAGTATCGCCAAGACCAAATCTCCTTAGATAATCATTCCATTTTTCTAAACCGAGCCTGGAGTCAATAAAAGTATTATCGGAAAGCCCCCTGTTTATTATTCTTCTAAAAACGATATAAAAATAGTTGTTGGAAGATTTTTGGATTCCTTTAAACACATTGTAATAACCTGGAGGAGCATGGTCACCCACCAAACCACCCGAACAATATATCTGTTCATTAGGCGTGATGACTCCTTCTTGTAATGCTATTAATGCTTGCAATGGTTTGAATGTAGATCCCGGAGGGTAAACTGACATGATGGATCGATTGAAGAGGGGTTTAAGTGAATCCCTTGTCAGTTCTAAAAACTTCTTACCGAAATCACGACCACTAAGTAATGCGGGATCATAACTTGGGCTGGAAATGATACTCAGTATTTCACCGGTTTTAGGCTCGATGGCTACAACAGCTCCTGCTTTTCCCTCCATCAATTTTTCTCCATAAGCCTGCAAATCCATATTGATAGAGCTTACCAGATTTTTTCCAGGTACAGAAGCCGTATCAAGCTTACCGTTTTTATAGGGGCCTTTTACAACGCCAATGGCATTGAACATTTTAAATTGTACTCCCTGCTTACCTCGTAGTTCTTGTTCGTAATACCTTTCAATACCACTTATTCCAATATAATCACCTGATTTGTAATAATGGGTAGTGTCACGATCGAGATCTCTCTGGCTCACTTCACCAATGTAGCCCAAAGCATTTCCAAGGCTATTGTGGCTGTATCCCCTAATCATCCTGGGCTGCACGAAAAATCCCGGAAAGTCAATCAGCTTGTCCTGAAATTTAGCAAACTGTTCTGCAGAAACCATTTTAATGAATACTTGAGGCAAGTGGCTTTTATAGCCTCTGTCTTTTTTCATTCGAATCACTTCACTGTCAAACTCTGCTCTGCTTATGGCCAGCAGTTCACAAAATTCAAGCGTATCAGTGATCTTAGCTTCCCTGGGCACCACCATGATATCAAATACAGGTCTGTTATATACTAACAAATCTTCACCTGTATTGTCCTTGATTAATCCCCGATAAGCATATTCTGTGACGGCCCGCATTACATTATCTTCTGCGGCAAGTTTATAGGAATCATCTGTAATTTGAATGGCAAAAAGCTTGGCAAGGTATATTACTCCAATGAGTATGAATACAATTTGGATAATATACTTTCTGTTCTCTTTCATTAAATTCGTTCCCTTCTATAAAACAGGTACTGATAAACTGCTAAAATAATAAAAGAAAGGATCGATGAGGAAAAGATTTTCAATAGCTTACTGAAAAAGTAATATAAATTACCAGATTCCGTAAAAAACAAGATGAAGTTGTGAAAAAATATTAATGGAAAAATAAAACTAACAAACCATCTGAATCCCAATGTCTTCACATTTGGTAAGGTAACATTTTCATAGCCACCTCTTGGCGTGTTGATACTTTGCCAATACGGACGTATGAAAGTCATTACCACACATGCTGCAGCATTTACTCCGAGCGTATCATTAAATATATCAATGAAAATGCCCGTAAAAAAACCTAGCACAATATACCATAATCTTCCAATGTCAAATGGAGCAAATAGTAGAAAACCGATATAGAAAAATACAAATGCCGTATCAAACAAGATGAAGTTGTTGAATAAGATGATCTGCAATCCTGTGAATAGCACAAAATTTAAGATACCCGATATGTAATTATTACTATTCATCTTCTTCCAGGTTTTCAGCTTCTAGTGCCTCCTTTTCTTTAAAAGCTTCATTGTTAATTACATACACATACGAAAGGCTATAAAAATCTGTAGATAGGCTTAGTTTTATGGAGTAAAAGGAGGCGTTTTCACTTAGCGTAAAATCTTCGATTACCCCAATAAGAATTTTCTCCGGAAAGATCGAATTGAATCCTGAAGTCATCACAGAATCACCTTTATTTATTCGCACATGTCTCGGAACATAAAGTACATTGGCATAGTTAGGGTCTTTTCCATTCCAATTGACAGAGCAAAGTGTCTCCTTATCTTTCAATTGAGAAGAAATATAGACCTTGCTATTAATCAATGAATAGGCAGTAGAATAGTTATTGGAAACTGATCGAATGATGCCAACAACGCCATCAGGACCAATTATTCCCATTCCTTTTTTGATGCCTTGTTTTTTACCTTTATTTAAAGTGAAGTGGTTATGGGTATTGCTGACACTATTATTGATCACTTTTGAAGCGATAAAATCATATTCAAAAGGAACATCCGGAATTTTAGCAGAGTCTAGCTGCCGACTTATAATGACTGTAGGTGTAGTGGAATATTGCGTGTTTCTCAGTTTGGCATTTTCTTCCGCGAGTTCATTGTTAATCTTTTTTAATTGAAAGTAATCCGTAAAATTTTCACGGGTATTGTAAATACTCCCAACGATTTGATTGGAACTATGAAAGAAAGAAGCGCTGTGGTAAGGATTGGTAGATACCATTAACCAATAGCATACCAACTCCAGAGATAGAAATACAAGGAAAGCTCTATAACGGTATATAAGTTGGAACAGCCTGCTCATTCATCCATTAGGTCATTAGAACTGCTTTCATTTTATTGAGATTAAGCAGTGCAAATCCGGTACCTCTCACTACAGCTCTCAATGGATCTTCCGCAATATGAAGAGGTAACTTTGTTTTTAAGGCAAGTCGTTTATCCAGTCCTCTCAACAATGCACCACCCCCTGTGAGGTGAATTCCATTTTCATAGATATCTGCTGAGAGTTCCGGAGGAGAAATTTCCAGTGCTTTTAAAACCGCTTCTTCAATTTTTGAAACTGATTTATCAATAGCAAAAGCAATTTCTGAGTAAGAGATCTTAATTACTTTTGGAATACCAGTCATTAAGTCTCGTCCTCTTATTTCGAAATCATCCGGTGGGTTATCTAATTCGGTTAAAGCCGAACCTACTTCTATTTTTACTTTTTCTGCTGTTCTTTCTCCAATAAGCAAATTGTGCTGACGGCGCATGTAGTCCAGGATGTCCTTATTAAACGTATCACCCGCTACGCGAATGGACTGATCACACACAATTCCTGAAAGGGCAATCACCGCAATCTCCGTAGTACCACCCCCTATATCAACTACCATAGATCCAATTGGTCGATCAATGTCAATTCCAATTCCCAAAGCCGCAGCGATTGGTTCGTGGATCATATAAACTTCCTTGGCACCGGCATGTTCTGCTGAGTCACGTACAGCTCGTTTCTCCACTTCCGTAATTCCCGAAGGAATACAAATGACCATTCTGTGTGATTTTGGGAAGAAGCTTCTACTGGTATCGATCATTTTGATCATACCTCTTATCATTTGTTCAGCCGCATGGAAATCAGCAATTACACCATCCTTCAGAGGTCTAATAGTACGGATATTTTCATGAGTCTTCTCATGCATTTGCATGGCTTCCCTACCTATGGCTAATACCTTGTTTGTGTTTTTGTCAATGGCAATAATAGATGGCTCATCCACAACGATCTTCCCATTAGCAATAATGAGGGTGTTTGCGGTGCCTAAATCTATAGCAATGTCATTGGTGAAAAAATCAAATAAACCCATGTTAAAATATTACAGTTTATGGATGTGGAGATCTTATGGTTTTGAAAGATACAAATAAGACGATAAAATCTTTATTTAACTAATTTATTTTTAGTGTTTAAAATGACGTGTGCCGGTAAATACCATCGCCATATCATGCTGATCACAGTAACTGATGGAATCTTTGTCTTTAATTGAACCACCCGGTTGTATTACTGCAACAATTCCAGCTGAGTCTGCTATTTCCACACAATCAGGGAAAGGGAAAAAGGCATCAGAAGCCATCACAGCTCCTTTCAAATCCATGTCAAAAGCCTTGGCCTTTTCAATAGCTTGTTTTAGCGCATCAACACGGGAGGTCTGTCCTACTCCACTGGAAAGCAGTTGGCCGTCATTGGCCAGAACAATGGTATTGGATTTAGTATGCTTGCATATTTTACTCGCAAATACTAAGGCCTTGTTTTGTTCATCTGTTGTGGCTTTTGTGGTCACTACCTCAAATTTTTCAAAGGTATCTGTTACAAGGTCTCGATCTTGCTCAATAACGCCATTCAATAAACTTTTAAATTGTTTTTTAGCAGTAAGACCAATTTTTTGTACTAATAATATCCTGTTCTTTTTTTGTTTTAAGACCTCCAAGGCATCATCTGAAAAAGAAGGGGCAACCAAGATCTCAAAAAACAAGCTATGCATTTCTTCAGCAGCTTCTTTATCTACCTCTTGATTAGTAATTAACACACCTCCAAAAGCTGAAATGGTATCTGAAGCAAAAGCTTTTTGATACGCTTCTTTTACTGTATTTCCAGTTGCACAACCACAAGCATTGGTATGCTTAAGAATTGCAAAAGCTGTTTCACCAGGAAATTCTTCAATCAAATTAACCGCGGCATCTATATCCACCAGGTTATTGTAAGACAATTCTTTTCCATTCAATTGGTCAAACATTTCTGTTAGCTCACCATAGAAAACTCCTTTTTGGTGAGGGTTTTCACCATATCGTAATACATCCCCGTTGGCAATGCTTTGTTTAAATGCATTGATGTCTTCCTCAGCATTTAAATAATTAAAAATGGCCGTATCATAATGGGAAGAAATATGAAATGCGTGAGCTGCAAAGTGCTTCCTGTCTTCAAGTGTGGTTCCTCCATCGTTTTGTTTCAGGATATTTTCAACCTCCTGGTATTGGCTCATAGAAGATACTACCAGTACATCTTTATAATTTTTTGCAGCAGCACGAATAAGCGATATTCCACCAATATCAATTTTTTCAATAATATCCTGATGTGCTGCCTTAGAAGCTACCGTTGCTTCAAATGGATATAAATCTACAATGACTAAATCGATTTCCGGAATGCTATATTCTTCCATTTGAGCCCGATCTTCAGAAAGTTCACGTCTGCCAAGAATTCCTCCGAATACTTTAGGGTGCAATGTCTTTACACGACCACCAAGTATGGATGGATAATCTGTTAGCTCTTCAACAGGCGTAACAGAAGCTCCCTGGTCCTCGATGAACTTTTGAGTTCCTCCAGTAGAATAAATCGTTACATCATTTTTTTGTAACAGATCTATAATCGGTTCCAGATTATCTTTATAAAAAACGGAGATTAAAGCAGATTTAATTTTTTTGACAGACATGTTTATTACGTTAAAATGGAATGTGCAAAACTAGGGTTTTAGGTATAATTATACAATTTGTAAGGAGAATTAAGTTTGCTGCTTAAGGCTTACTTCAAAACTTAATTATTTGTCATTTTTTTTCCCCTTTATTCCACTTGCACATCCAAAGAAGTATTGGTTGTACTCAACGTCGAAATTTTGTGCTTTAAAAATGTTTGTCGCTTTACGAGCATTTTCAAAATTTTCAGTGTAGATACCTAGCATTCTGTAGTTATCCGGATCTCCAAGGAATATTTTGCCCAAAATAGGAATCACAAATTTTAGATAGAACATATACATTTTTCTTAAAATGATTCCTTTTGGAACAGAAATATCAATGAGCGTAAATGTCCCATCTTGTTTTAGTATTCTATGGATTTCTTTAGCGAGCCCTTCAAGTTGGGATTCGTTAAAGGTTTTTAGCCCGAAGGCCGAAAACACACAGTCAGCCACATTATCATCTATAGAATTTTCAAATACATTTTCTTCTAATACGCTGATATTCCGATGAGCATTCGCTGTTTTTAATTTACGAGCCTGCTTAACCATCTCCGAAGAGAAATCAAGCGCAATGAGTTGGCAATTGACGGGAGTTTTTTTGATGATGTACTTCCAACATTCGCCCATACCAGTCATGAGATCCACCACCACATTAGCATCATTTAAATATTGCTCCTTGATAAATTGCTTTCGCCACCTTTCACTAAATCCAAAGGATGATATGTAATTCATCACCGAATATGTGCTACTCATTTTATCAAATAAATCTTTGACAAAACCAGGGTCGTATAGCTCTTTGTTGGATCGGGGTTTATTTTTAATTGTTACGGAATTTAGTTTAAAAATTTTATACATCTGGGTGCAGGAAAATCATTTGCCTCATCCATCATTTTTAATAAGCCGGTATCCTGATCAATGTTGAATAATACCAGGTTGTCCGAATGTTCATTTGCCACAATTAAAAATTGCCCGGTTGGGTCTATATTAAATGCTCTGGGCCATTTTCCACCACAGCTTTCATTTTTAATGAGATTTAATTTTCCGGTTGACTGGTCTATTGCAAAAATAGAAATACTATCATGACCCCGATTTGAAGCATAGAGAAACCTTCCATCAGGCGAAATATGAACATCTGCCAGGTAATTGTCACCTTCAAAATTCTCTTTTAAGGAATTAGCTACCTGGATTTCAGAAAGCTCCCCAGACTTTTTCGAAAATGAAAAAGCTGTGATAGTAGAATTTAATTCATTTACGACATATCCAAAATTATTACCTGGATGAAGTACAAAATGCCTGGGGCCTGCTCCGGGAGTCACCTTTCCATATGGGGACTTTGCCGACTTTAAATGACCATTATCATTGAGTTTATAAACCATGATTTTGTCAAGGCCCAGATCAGGGACGAAAATGTAGTTTCCTTTGGGGGAATAGTAACACATATGAGGATGCGGGCCTTCTTGTCTTTCTTTATTTGGCCCTGACCCCTGGTGTTTTTTATTGTCTATGATGCCACTTAAATTTCCATTTTCTAGGAGAGATGCTACTGTTACATTTCCTCCTGAATAATGGGCAATTATTGCGCAGCTACTTTTTTTATTGATAGTTATGTAGCAGGGATCTGTTCCACCAGAAGGTTCTTCATCTTCATAAGAAAGCTCTCCATTTTCAGTATTGATTGAAAATGAAGTAATCAATCCTGAGTTTTTATCCTCGTCCATGGCCACACTTAGCAGATACAAATTATTAGGTGAAATAGCCAAATAATCAGAATTAGCTTCGGCATCAAACTCTTTCAGTTTTTCAATTTTACCATTAGTATAGTCAAGCTGAAAGAGGGCAATACCTGCGGTATACTCCTTGTCATAAGAGGAAACATAGAAAAATCTTTTGATAGACTGACTATTTGATGGAATTGATATCATTCCTATTAAAAATATGAGGACAGCATATTTCATTTTGTTTGTGGTTAATTCAAAAATCGAATGCACTGAGGTCCGGGGAACCCCTCATTTTTAGAGACAAAAGTTAAATCACCCGTATTTTCATTAATCTGAAAAACCACAATATTTCCCGAATTTTTATTGGCAACTAATAGAAATTTCCCTGTAGGATCCATTCTGAATGCCCTGGGCCAATCCCCCCCACAATTTACCGTTTTTATATATTCCACTTCGCCAGATGATTCATCAATTTTAAGGATTGCCACACTATTGTGACCACGGTTTGTCGCGTATAAGAATTTGCCATTGCACGAAACAAGAATATCCGCTGATTTGTTAAATTCTTTGAAATCCGGAGGTAAAATAGAAACTGTATTTATCAGTTTTAACTCTTCCTCGTTAGGATCTAAATTAAAAGCAGTCACAGTTGCATTTAATTCATTGAGAATGTATCCATATTTCATGGACGGATGGAATGCAAAATGCCTTGGTCCCGAACCTTCAGGGACTTTTGCATACGGTTGAAGAGCCGGTGAAAGTTTGCTATCTATTGATAAATGATAAAGCATTATTTTGTCAATTCCCAAGTCGGGTACAAGCACTAAATTAGATTTTGGAGCATGTAAAATCATGTGGGGATGCGGCGATTCCTGGCGATCTTTATTAACACTGGAACCTTGATGGTAAATGTTCGAAACAGGATCTCCAATAAATCCATCTTCATCCACCGAAAATGTTACTACATTACCCTGGGAATAATTAGCTACCATCAATGTATTACCTGAATCACTTAGTGAAATATAGCAAGCACCGCTCCCTGGGATTTCTTTCGAATTGATAAATTCCAGTGATTTGCCTTCGTCCAGGATGTAAAAGGAGGAGACAAGTCCATTTTTACTTTTTGGTGGTCTTTCGATCGTAAATAGGTATTTCCCATCATTACTTATTGCTACATAAGAAGAGTTTATCACCTCCTTGAATTCTTTAATTTTTGATACTTCACCAGTTGAATTGTTTAGTGAAAACAGTGCAATTCCATGAGGATGTTGCCCAGATTCAGAGGAAGCATAGAAAAATGAGGTAGTATGTTGGCCAAAAGCTGATAAAGAAAAGAAAATCGGGAAAAATAAAGTAATTAAGGATTTGATCATCATTTAAATCGAATTTAAGCTATCCCAATATTACTGAAAAAAATGTTCAGCCGTTTCGGGATTTTCATTTTAGGCGAAATGTGTTTATAATTAGTCAATCAATCCTTCATTAAATCGCACATGGACAGGCCTAAACAGTTGTTTTTCGGAATAGGGATATCAATAGCGCTTATCACAGGTCTGTTGGGTTTTCATGCAAGCGGTTATAATATACTTGAATCCCTCTATCTCACCGTTCAGTTATTTGTACTTGAAGCTGACATTTCATTTATCAAGCAGTCCTTATGGCTAAAAGTAGCCTACTTTTTAGCACCAGTGGTTACGGCTTCTGCGATCATCAATTTTATCCTTTTCATTGCTGAAAAGAAATTCAAACAATTGAAAATAAAATCTTTTGATCAACATGTCATTTTTTGTGGATTGGGATTGTATGCTGAATTTTTGATAAAGGATTTTGTGAAGGAGAAGTATAAAGTGGTGGTGATTGAGAAAAATAAAGATCATCCATTGGCGGCAAGGTTGGAAAGAAAAGCTGTGATATTTTTAGAAGGAGATGCTAAAAGTGAAAAGGTATTGCTAGCTGCCGGTATATTAAGGGCATCTTATGTACTTATATTCACATCAGATGATTTAGAAAATTTATCAATCAGCAATAGCGTATCCAGAATTGTAACGAAAGATGCCGATAACAACTTCAAACAGCGGATTTCCAATACAAAGCTGAAAGCATTAGTCCACCTGGAGCAGCATTATGATTTTGAAATATTTAAAAATTACCATGAAGTAAATCTTAACAACCAGGTGCGTGAGGTAGATTTTCATGCTGTAAATATTTATAATAAAGCGGCAGCGGCTATCGTAGAAGAAAACAGCCCTGATCAATTCATATCTATTGAGTCAGAAAAAGATTCTCCTGCCCATATTTTAGTATTAGGATTTAAAGCACTAGGACAAAACGTATTGATGCAAGCTGCGCACTTATATCATTTTGCTAACTTGTCTAAGTTAAAAGTTACGCTGATAGATGATGATATCGATCAACAGTATCGTTCCTTTTTAAATGATTTCCCCAATTTCTCAAAGATTATAGATATTCAGTTGATCGAGCATCGGGATTTTTTTGAGCAAAAGATTAATGAAAAGATTAAGGACATTTCAGTAGCATTTATCTGCCTGCCGGATGATGGGGCATCTATTTTCTTCTACAAAAAAATGCGACAAGTGTTTTTTAGCATTCATAGAAAACTGGAAACCCCTCGCATCAATATTATTCTCCCTCAGAATACCGGAATAAATAGATTATTTGGAAGCATATCAAAAGAGGCAGATAAGCTTAATGCAAAGATCTATGAACTGATGGATACGTATTGCAACAAAAAACTGATTATCGACGATAAGGAAAGTTTTGATGCTATTGCCATGCAGATCCACAACCTATATTTGGCCAATCATTTAGAACCGGACGATCTTTTAAGAGAATGGGAAGCACTTTCAGATTCTCAAAAAGATTTTAATCGGTATTCTGCCCGTCATTTTAATATAAAAATGAGATACATAGGGGGTAAGATTGTCAACAAGGACTATGATGGTGAAACTTTTGAAATAGATTCTCTTGAAGATTATAAGAAGTTAACCATCGCCAAGATGGAGCATAACAGATGGACAGCTGAAAAATTGTTAACAGGATTTGTACCGGGGGATATAGGTATAGAGGGTGAAGAGCATAAGTTTTTAAAAAATGTTCTTAAATTTCATAAAGATATCAGACCTTGGGAGGAGCTAAATCAAAATGATAAGGATAAGGATTTTACTTCTTTTAAGAATATTAAAACCATATTGAAAAGCATTGATAAAAAAGTTATCACATTAAGGAGGGAATATGTCAGCGAGCACTAAAGTATTTATCAGTTATTCAACCAAAGACACCGAGTTATCCAATAATATTTGTTCCGCGCTTGAAAAGTCGGATTTTAATTGCTGGATTGCACCACGAGATATTAAACCGGGAGAGGACTGGGCAGAAGCAATCATTGATGGAATTGATTCGTCAGATTATTTGGTATGCGTACTGACGGAAAGTGCGAATGAATCTGTACAAGTGAAAAGGGAGATAGAAAGAGCCGTTAGCAAAAAGATTTCTATCATCCCCTTTAAGGTAGGTGATTTTGAACTTTCCAAGTCCATGCAGTATTTTCTAAGCTCGCACCATTGGCTGAATGTGGATGAAAATAATGTGGATGCTTCTATTTTATTATTGATAGAAAAGCTGACAGGTAAAAAATCTGAAGCTCCTAAGACTGAAAAGATAACTTCTGAACAAGCAAAAAAGCCAGTTCCTGCACCTTCTCCAGAAACAACTGTTAACAAGAAAAGTCCCGCACCAGCAATTGCCGTGATTATTGCCATTATCCTGGCATTTTCCGCCTATTTCTTTTTCATAAAAGATGATAGCAAAGAAGCGCTGACGGAAGATAAAGAAATCATACCAGCCAATACCATTGAAGAAACCATAGAACCTGTAGATGATCAAGAAACGGTTATCGTCGATCCGGTTCCGGAAACTGTTGTGGATGACCTGAACCCAAATGCACTAAAAATGCCACAGACGCTGGGTGATGGTTTTAAAATGATCACTAACCCCGAATTAACCTTTGACGATCGGGGAAAAGTCAAGACACATGTATTGACCATGTTTTCTGACAATGAAGCCCAGGTAAATGTTAATCGGTGATATGCTGGACGAAAGTATGAGCATTAATTCTTACCTGGAAAGGCTTGTTACATTAAACAATGTAAATGTGAAAGTTTTAAGCACATCTAAAAACAATGATGGAAAAATAGAAAAAGTGTTCATCGAATCTGATATTTAAACCCCAGGTCATTATCTAGTAAAATAAGTAATAAACCTGTCTTATTTCCATATTTTCAATAAACCCACCTTTTTTTAAGAGGTTACTAGAGAAAAAGAAGGATTTTTGCTAATTTATAAATCAATCTTTTTTTGAACCATTAAGCCTAACCATGAAACGGGAGTTACTATTACTAGTTGGGGGACTAGTGTTTTTTCTATTTTCGTTGGACTGTTATGCCCAACAGACTATCAGCAAATCAAGTGAAGCAGTTATCCTTGAGGCAACCCAAAGGACAGTAGAAAACTATACCCGATATCTTGAACTTCTAGCTGAAGAAACTGATAAGGATGTCGTAGATATCTATAAATCGGAACTTTTAAAAGCCGTTGAGAAAAAAGATATTTATGTGTACAATGACCTTATTCCTGAAGAAGACAGGCCATCTCAAACAGAAGAAAATATTGACATTCTTGACACCTACCTTGAAGACATCAACAGTCGCTATCTCAATGGAGTAACCATTATTTACAAAAATTTTAAAGCCAGTAAAATTTATAAAGACACCGTCAGACAACGGCTTTTCGTGAAAATCACTGCAGACCGAGAGATTAATGGAACCTATTTCTATAAAAATGAAAAAAAGGACCATCAGCATGAGGAGCAAATGGACTTCTATGTGGGGATAGAATTAAAAGAAAATGGTGTACCGGAAGGAAGGATTTATTCAGTTTATAAGCATTATAAAAATGAAGAAAAGTTTATTCCTATCGAGGTGGTAGAAAAAACGGAACCAATAGAATTTTCACGGAATATATTTGCAGCTACCTTTAAACGAGGTAAGGAGATGTCACTTACTTGGGAAGGTGGAGAAGTGTTTGAGCGGTTAAAAATTGATTTATATAAACAGAGAAAGGGCGAAAGAAAATTAGTTCAGGTGATCGATTCAAGTTTTGTCAACGACAATAAAATGACTGCCTTGTTACCTGGAAAAATGAAACCAGGTAAAAACAATCAATATTATTTTCAAATTACAAAGCTGAATTCGAAAGAGGCACCAGTAAAAAGTGAGATTTTCTATGTACGAAGAAAGACTTCACTGGGCGTGAAAACTTTAATAACCGGAGTAGTTGTGACCGGTGTATTAATTTTAAAACCATGGGAAGGTCCTATAATAATTGAACAAGGTGAAGAACAATTAAATGATAATCTTCCGGATCCAAACAAGGAAAACCATGAGGAGATTTTTTAAGATAGTAACAGGTTTATTAATATTAGCAACCAATGCTTTTGGACAAAGTGTGGATTTTAGTGGATATTGTGAATCGAAATCCCTTAATGTAAACCATACATTTAATGTATTTTTCTCAAGTGTTTATGGTAGTAATGCAAACCCAAATGTTCCCACATCAATTAGTAGTGAGTTCAATGACGGTCAGGAAAATTTTCAAAATCTTTATAATAATATTTACGAGTATCGACCGGGAGAGAGGGTATATTTTTCTCTTGAAAATGATGGTGAATATTATTTTGAAGCGGGTTATTTAGAAACATTCGATTATATAATACAAGTTTATGCCGACTGGAATGGAGATGGTGTAATTGAAGATTCTGAAATATGTTCTCCAAGTGAACAATCATTCAATTGGGGAGTTTTACCTCCTGTAGATGCCATCAGAGATGAGCCTATATTAATGCGATTTGTCTTACAAGAAACTCAAACCTATGATGACATTCACGCATGCGGGACATATGATTTTGGTCAGACCAAGAATTTCGTAATTAAAATCCGTGAAGAAAATTCATTTATTCTTCCAAATAATAATGCCATTTCTGCTGCAATAGATGAACTTGATACTGCATTTACAGTTTGGACAAATGAGCTTAACGATCTAAAAGGAAGGTTTTTCTCTGTATCACAAGGGGAGTGGATAGGAGATGAATTTTTAATTGATGATAATTCATATACTCCAACAGTCATATATAATACTTTTAATGACAATTTTGTAATCGTTTGGAATAAGGATTCTGTTTCAATTGAGATGGCATTTATTGACAAAGGTTTGCCAAATAGTATTGTGCAAAATCAAATTTTTAATTCGAATAACTCAGCAAACTTCAATGATGTTTGTAGTCCCTCGATTTGCGAGATTACAGATGGATCACAGTTCATGATAGTATGGGTAAGTGATAGTAAAATATTATCATCACCAAATTTTTCTTCTGAAATATGGGGTCAAAAAATTAACACAAATGGTACAACTGTTTTTGCAAATCCAGAAAATCTAACTGCACAGGAAAGTGCTAATGAAAACCCCATAAGACAAAATCCAAGGGTCGCATATTCAAATATTGAAAACAAGTTTATTTTAACTTGGGAAAATTATGTGGAAGAGTTTAAAAAAATTAAAATTTATTCTGAGGTATTTTTAAACAATAGCGAACTAGAATTTCAAGGCTCAAATGAATCCAATCAAGATACTCCGAATTTGGACCAAAATACTATAAGTCACAATTCATATAGCTCTTTAGTTTCTTTTAATTCACCTGACGTTACTTTTAATAAAACTACCGGACGATTTTTAAACATTTGGAATTATCAGGTCCTAAATATTGAGCAATATGAGATACCATTTGGATTAACATATCATGAATCAAATTTTTATGGTAAAAACCTGGAAATCAGTGGTAGTAATACAATTCAAACTTATGGGTCATTAATTAATTTTAGCAATGAAAATTTGGATACTTATTTTGATTCAAATGTGGTAGGACAAAGGGCATTGTCTTCTATGGAATTGATTGAAAGTCGAAATGAATTTTTAATTGCAAATGTTATTGGGCCAATTCCTGAAGAAATGTTAAATAGTTTTAATTATACAGGGACCCCGAATTTAAAAGCTGACTCATTAATACTTTATCGAATAAATGGAAATTCGTCAGAAACTGATGATGCATTAGTAGAACGTAAGTCGATTGGAAATAATACAGGACTTCCAATAACTAATTCTCTTGAAGATGGTATTCAACTGATAAAGCCAGCAATTGTCTATAATGAGACTCAACGTGTAGGAGTTGTATTTTATCTAAGAAAAAACAATAATGAACTATTTATAGATCGTAAGTTTTTCTCTATTGACTTAGATGACCCGCCTTTTATTGCCTCAACTGACGAAGACTCTATTCAAGCAGGTGGAAGTTTTACGATTACAGGAACTAATTTCAGCGAAACAGCGGCATTAAATATTGTAAAGCTAGGCACCACAGAATTAACCGTTAACACTGCCACAACATCCACACTTAATGTGACTGTGCCGGCCAATATGACTAGAGGAAGTTATACTTTGACCGTTGAATATGATGGTCAAACCGGGACTTTCGGACAAAATATTTTTATTAAGGCAGTGCCGGCTTTTACAGATTTTTCACCTAAAACAGTTTTTAATACTCAAAGTGTTACTGTAACGGGTTCCGGATTTAGCAATAATAATGCGGATAATGAGATTTTATTAA
>JBNLGO010000069.1:0-19037 GCA_050306095.1 Cyclobacteriaceae bacterium | reverse complement strand
ACATTCTTGCTGCGAATGTAGATCAAGCTGTTTTAATTGCCACGCTTACTTTTCCCAGAACTTCATTGGGATTTATTGATCGCTTCCTCGTAGCAGCAGAATCTTTCAGAATTCCTCAATTGCTTGTGTTTAATAAATGTGACCTCCACAATGATCAAATGGAGGAATACCTGGAGGAATTAAAAAATATTTATACAGATATAGGGGTAGATTTTTTAGTGGTAGGTGCAGAAAATGAAATTAATCTTGAAGCTTTAAAAACCAAGCTTGAAGGAAAAGTATCCTTGTTAGCAGGACATTCAGGGGTGGGTAAATCCACCTTACTTAATAAAATTGCTCCTGATCTGATTGAACAGGACATTGGTGAGGTAAGCACATATGCCAATAAAGGCACACATACTACTACCTTTGCCGAAATGTTTGAAATTACCAAAGGTACTTATGTAATCGACACACCCGGTATCAAAGAGTTAGGATTAATAGACCTTGAAGAGGGAGAAATTTCTCATTTTTTTCCCGAAATGCGAGCTTTATTCGGACAATGCAAATTTTATAATTGCACACACCTGCATGAACCTGGGTGTGCCGTATTGGATGCTGTAGAAAATGGGGAAATTGCACAAAGCAGGTTTTTAAGCTATATGAGTATAATGGAAGATGAAGATTCTCATCATTAAAAAGTAAGCACCAAGCCTACTCCATTTACACTACTTTGAAAATGTAATTCTATTTGATTCCTTTTTGCTTCCAGTAATTTATCATTAAATATTTCCACTGCTCGGGTAGATTTATTGCGGTAAGAATAAATTAACGGAATGGACAAAACAATTAACCCTCCACCAGCGCCAATCATGCCCCAGTTTACTTCACCTCCACCTAGAGCTGAACCTAATGGAAGACCAATCATCACTCCACCGGCAAAACTTAGTACTGTAGCAAAAGCGCTATTTGATTTAGCCTTGCGCATTAACTCATACGCCGCAGGGTTTCCTCTTAATAAAACCAACAATTGATTTATGTTTAAAAACTCTTCATCTTTTGCAAACCTTCCTTTCTTTACAATGGTGATTGTATCACTTCTGGCTTGACTATATACACCAAATGAAATAGAAAGCAGAATGCCCAGAATAAAAATAGTTTTCATACGTATGAATTGAGAGTTAAACATAGGTGTCCGTAAATTAAAGAATGAATAACATGCAGTCCAACAGAAAATCAATTTATTGGGGAATTGAGAAAGTAGCGATATGAATGGTTGCTCTTATTCTACTGTTAGCAAATATGCCGATTGCCCTATGGAAAAGAAATTCGTATCTTTAGTAAAAAAATATGTGATGGGAAGCTTAGTATTAAATAATAAGACACTTGATAAATATTTTGGATTTTTGAATAAACTAGATAATAGTTCTAAGAAACGTTTGATTATTAAATTAACTGAATCCCTTGAAATTAAGGAAAATCGTAAATCTGATTTAAATGCACTATTTGGAAAGTGGGAAGATGAAAAGGATTCCGATACTATCATTAAAGAAATTCGTGAATCAAAGGTTAATAATCGAAACATTGAAGAATTCTAATGACCTATCTACTGGACACTAATATTTGTGTACACTTTTTTCGTGGAAGGTTCAATCTTTTAGAAAAATTTAAGAAAATAGGTCTTGAGAACTGTTCCATATCTGAAATCACTTTAGCTGAATTAGTATTTGGCGCTGAAAACAGTTCAAACCCGGAAAAAAATTATAAAATCATTGAAGAATTCTCAGATCAGGTAACAATTCTGCCCATTTTTAACTCAATATCTCGTTATGGTAAGGAAAAGGCACGATTAAGAAAATCAGGAAATATTATTAGTGATTTTGATTTGCTAATTGGTTGTACCGCAATCGAAAATGATTTAGTAATGGTCACCGAAAACATCAGTGAATTTGCACGGTTATCAGAAATAAAAATTGAAAACTGGATCGAACGCTAAGTTGTAACACATTTTGCTAACTCAAATTTTAAATATCCTGTAATAGTAAGAAAGTTTATATTAGGCTTATCATTTATTTAAGACCACTCTCGTCTATTAATAAATATTAAAATTTATCTAAGGTGATGTGATATACTATCTTAGCCTGAAAAATTCACAGAAGTTTTCGGATAAAGAATGAATAACATGCAGTCCAACAGAAAATCAATTTATTGGGGAATTGGGAAAGGAACATTGCTGGTGATTGCGCTAATTATCATGACAATAACTACTCAGGTGGGTGGAATAATTTTAATATTAAGCCTCGTCACCACCAAAACACTAAAAAGAAAATTTTATAACCAAAGATACTTAGGTATTACTGTATTCATTTTACTTTATCTCCTTAGCACCTTTGTAATCATTCCCCGATTAGCACCAGTTTTTGGCAGGAAACCACTTCCCGTCTCAAAGAATGGTGCATTAATACCAGCCAGCTTTATGAGTTTTTTATTCAACCGACATTATGTAAATACAGAACTATACCAAACAGCATTTCAAATATCCGAACAACTGAATTCCCAACACTCCGATTACAAAGTAATCTATTTGGATGCCAACTTTCCTTTCGTTGATGGTTTTCCTTTATTGCCTCATCTTTCTCATAATGATGGTCAAAAAATAGATTTGGCTTTATATTATACGAACATATCAAGTGATGATCCATTGCTCAATGCGACACCTACATTAACCGGATATGGTTATTTTATTTCACCACAAACAGGTGAAATAAATTACCCTCAACGCTGTATTCAAAAGGGGAATTGGTATTATGATATAACTGGTAAATTCACATTTAATCAAAAAGAAAAATACCAGTTAAATGAAGAAGTAACAAAAGATTTGCTTACGATCATTTCCGCTAATTCATCCATAAAAAAGATATTTATTGAGCCGCATTTAAAATCAAGACTTGGGTTTAATAATGAAAATAAAATTCGATTCCATGGTTGTCATGCAGTCCGCCATGATGACCACATCCACATTCAATTGTAGTTTTATTTTTCCCTATTGATTCTGCGAAATAAATTCATAAATATCTTCAATGCCTTAAAGCTACCCGTCAATGCTGCCCATTTTATTTCATATTGAATACGTTTTTTGAGGGCTAATAATTCATCCTTTGTCTCACATAATTCAAATGCTTTTTGACAAACCAACGCTGTGGAGTAAATCTGTTTGTTTCCGGGAAGTTTTTGTTTTTTGGAGAGTGATTTTCTGACAATTCTTTTTTTAACCAATACTTCATCAGAAAAAGCGTAATTAAATAATCGGGCTGACCTTACCCAAAAATCAAAATCCTCAAAACTCAAATTTTCATCATAACCACCTAACTTATCCAATACTTCCCTTTTAATCATCATTGTAGGAGTGCAAATAAAATACCGCTCCACAACTTCTTTAAAAATCGACCCTTCCGGAACATTTTCCAATAATTTACCCTTGCTGTTTCGTTTATAATGAGTTTGAATAAATGACCCATCCTGGCGAATTAATTCTGCATCACAAAAATGTACTCCATAATTATCATTGAGCATATTAAATGCTTCTATCCCTTTTTTAATTCTCGTTGTTAATAAAATATCATCCGCAGCTAAATCGATCATAAAACTTCCTTTTGACTGTTGAAAAGCTTTATTAAAAGAAGCGCAATTACCCAAATTGGTGGAATTGAATATAGTTTGAAAATGGTACTTCCGGGCAAGTTGGTCAATTACAAATCTACTATTGTCTTTACTTGCATCATCTACCACTATTAACTCAACAGGCTGATAGGTCTGATTTAAGACAGAAAGGATGGCCTCTTCTACAAAAGGGCCATGGTTATAACACAAAACAATTACACTAACCAATGGAGTATCCAACCTGAAAATTTTAATTTGTGTGGAACTGTATTTTATTTGTATCCTGAAAATCTGAAAAAATATCCATGAGCAAAATAAAAAAGAATAAAACCGGTGTATTATTAGTGAATTTGGGTACACCGGATAGCCCTTCCGTACCTCACGTGAGAAAATATCTCCGTGAATTCCTCATGGACAAACGGGTTATTGATATTCCTTTAATAAGCCGATGGATGTTAGTGAATCTGATCATTGCTCCCTTTCGCGCACCTAAATCAGCCAACGTGTATAAAGAACTTTGGGAAGAGAGAGGCTCACCTTTATTATTTCACACGCAAGACCTGACGGATAAAATCAAACCGATTCTAGGTGATGAATACGTGGTGGAAATGGGTATGCGCTACCAAACTCCATCGATTGAATCTGCTCTTGAAAAAATAAAACAGCATCCGGTAACTAAAATAATTGTGGTACCACTTTTCCCTCAATATGCCTCGGCCACTTCAGGATCCGTCCATGATAAAGTAATGGAAGTTGTTTCTAAATGGCAGGTGATCCCAGAAATGAAATTTGTCAGTCGGTTTTTTGAAGAAGAAAGTTTTATTGACGCTTTCGCTGCTTTAGGAAAGAAATATTTGGACGAAACGAATTACGACCACGTGGTATTTAGTTACCACGGATTACCAGAACGGCAAATTAAAAAAGGTGCTTTCAAAGATTACTGTCAGTTGAGTGATAAATGTTGTTCAAATTATAATGAACGGAATCAATATTGCTACCGTGCTCAGTGTTTTGAAACTTCTAGAAAATTGGCTGAAAAACTGGGCATTACAGAAGAGGATTATACCATTTGCTTTCAGTCAAGGCTGGGAAAAGACCCTTGGATTCAACCCTATGCTGAAGACGTAATTAAAGACCTGGCAAATAAGGGAAAGAAAAAAGTACTTGCCTATTCCCCGGCATTTGTAGCCGATTGCCTGGAGACTACAATAGAAGTTGGTGATGAATTTAAAGAATATTTCATCGAGGCAGGAGGAAAACAGTGGCAATTAGTAGAGAGTCTTAATTCCTCTGATACATGGGTAGAAAGTTTGAAAGAGATTATTCTGAAGTACTAAAGGCAGCTTCTTTTACCTCATCAAATTTGGCATTTACAAAAAACTGACCTTCCACTTCAGCTACAGGTAAACTGATATATTCCCTAAAATTAATGGCTTCCAGTTTTTTTAGCATTTCCTCGTCATAATTTTTCTCGGCTTGCATAAAATCCCTGAAATCATACACCATTTTTGCTGAATCCAGCTTCTCTAAAAAATGTACGCAATGTGGGCACTGACTGCTTCCGTAAACAATGATTTCCTTTTGTTTTTTGACATTACAAGAGTAGAAGCCAACTACGAAGAGTGTTAAAATAAAAAATGTCTTAATGAGATTATTCATGAGTCAAATGTCTATTAATTGGGCTGCAATATACATATCCAAAATACAAATTGACAACCCTTCAATTATAAACTTGTTGCGCAAGCATTCACTAATTGATCAACAGCAAATTCAATTTCTTCCGTTGTATTGAATTTACTGAAGGACATTCTAATGATTCCCATTTCTTGATCCGTATGGATAGCCTCCAATACATGTGAGCCAATGCTTGTCCCGCTGGTACAGGCGCTTCCTCCAGATACAGAAACCCCATTAATATCAAGGTTAAACAATAGCATGTCATTTTCTTCTGTGCCGGGAATCCCAATATTTAGTACGGTATATAAACTGTTACTCTCATCTGCACAACCACCATTAAACACAAAGTCAGGAAGTTTTAACTTCAATTGTTCAATGGCATACTTTTTTAAAGAAAGTATATACTTCTTGTGCTCCTCCATTTTATCAAAAGCCAATTCGATGGCCTTTGTCATTCCGATAATCCCTGCCACATTTTCCGTACCGCCTCGCATATTTCGCTCCTGACCTCCTCCCTGAAGTAGTGGTTTTATCTGTTTTTCACCATTCAGATACATAAATCCCACTCCTTTTGGACCATGAAATTTATGGGCCGATGCACAGATAGAATGAACATTTATCGCTGAAAGATCAATGGGGAAATGCGCAAACGTTTGAACGGTATCACTATGAAAATATGCACCGAATTGCTGACAAAGCTCTCCTACTCGCTGTAGATCCAGGAGGTTACCAATTTCATTGTTGCCATGCATCAAAGTGACGAGGCTTTTTGGATGTAGTTCTAGAAGTTCTTCAAGGTGGTGGTAGTCGATAAACCCTTTTTCATCCAAATCAACATAAGAACAACTTACTCTACCCCTTGTGACGAGCTCCTCAACGATATGAAGAACTGCATGATGCTCAATAGGAGAAGTAATAATATGGTCAATATTATAGGTCTCTACCGCCGAAAATATAGCTGTATTATCCGCCTCAGTACCACCACTTGTGAAAAATATTTCTGCTGGTGAAACATGTAAATAATCGGCTATTTTTTTTCTGCACTTCTCAATTTCAGATCTTACTTCTCGCCCATGAGTATGAATAGATGAGGGGTTGCCAAATTTCTGAAGCAGGAAAGGTTTCATTGCTTCAAAAACCGCTTCATCTAAAGGAGTAGTTGCCGCATTATCTAGATATACACGCATTATATTTTCACACTAATTATCTCCTTAATATCGGAAATAATTTTGTTAGCCAGGTATTCAGCAGTTGATTGGGAGTCAGATTCAGAATAAATTCTAATAATAGGCTCTGTATTGGATTTGCGTAGATGTACCCACTCATTGTCGAATTCAATTTTGACCCCATCGATGGTATTGATCGGTTGCTTTTTATAGCGCTCCTGCATATCCTCCAGCACTTTATCCACATCTATTTCAGGTGTCAATTCAATTTTATTTTTAGAGATATGATAGCTAGGATAGGTAGCCCTTAAATGGGATATGGACTTTCCGAATTTTGCTAAATGACTTAAAAATAAGGCAATTCCTACTAAGGCATCCCTTCCGTAATGTAATTCAGGATAAATAATACCTCCATTCCCTTCACCACCGATAACGGCTTTGGTCTCTTTCATCTTCGTGACAACGTTAACCTCACCTACTGCAGCTGCTTCATAATTACCTCCTCGCTTCAACGTAACATCTTTTAATGCTCTTGTTGAAGATAAGTTTGACACGGTATTTCCTTTTGTATTTTGCAACACGTAGTCAGCAACAGCCACTAGTGTATATTCCTCTCCAAACGGTGATCCGTCTTCGTTGAGCAATGCCAATCGATCTACATCCGGGTCAACCACCAGTCCCAGATCAAAATTTCCAGATTCAATTTCCCTGCTAATGTGAAGCAGATTTTCAGGAAGTGGCTCAGGGTTGTGCGGGAATTGACCGTTAGGTTCACAATAAATTTCCTTTACATTCTCTACACCTAAAGCCTTCAATAATTTTGGTAATGCTATGCCACCTGTAGAATTAACACAATCAATAGCAATCTTGAAGTTTTTACTTTTTATAGCTTCAACATCCACTAAAGGTAGCTTGATTATCTCTTCAATATGATGATCAATATAGGTGTCATTTTTAAGGTAGCTACCTAATTTTTTATTCTCAGCGAATAAAACCTCATCACTTTCAGCCAATCGCAATACTTCTTCACCATCCGATCCGGAGATAAATTCTCCCCGGTTATTTAGTAATTTTAAAGCATTCCACTGAGAGGGATTATGACTTGCGGTAATGATAATACCACCACCAGCATTTTCCCAGTTGACTGCCATTTCCACCGTTGGAGTAGTGGAAAGCCCCAAGTCAACCACATCAATACCCAATCCTTGTAAAGTGGTACAAACGAGATTATTTACCATCTCACCTGATGGACGCGCATCTCTTCCTACTACGATTTTATTGATTTTAATATTCTTTTTGATCCAAAAACCAAAAGCTGAGGAGAACTTTACAATGTCAATGGGTGTGAGGGATTCCCCTTGTTTTCCTCCTATAGTACCTCGAATCCCAGAAATAGATTTTATTAATGCCACAGTTGTATTGGTTTAATGAGGGGCAAATGTATTAATTATCTAAGAAATAATAGGAATAAAGGTTTATTTAAATTTACCGATTACTTTGTCAACGATATTTTCTTCCTTTCCACATTCCTCTCCTGCTTCCACATTTCTTCCACAATATCCACAGGTTCCACCTTCTTTGTTTAAAAACGGACTTTGTGAGGCGCATGTCCCTTTAAATTTTCCGTCTTTTACAAGAAGTACTCGTACAGACATCAAAACAAAAAACAATGCTATAAATCCAATTATTAAAATCGCCGCTGCCATAAGTCTTTATTTTGTGCAAATTTAGTTCTTATTTTGAAAACGCCTTGAGGTTATTTGTGTTTTATTAAATGATGTTTTCCATTTGACACAGGTGCCAATTACTACATGTTTTATGAATTTATTCCCATTACGATGACCAATAAAAATTTAGCTCCTGAAGATAAAAACCGACATAAGAAATTAGAAGCGTTTGATAGACTGCTTACCATAATGGATGAGTTGCGATTAAACTGCCCTTGGGATAAAAAGCAGACCATAGAATCACTGCGCCATTTGACAATTGAAGAAACGTACGAATTGTCTGACGCCATTTTAGAAAATGATTTGGACGAAGTAAAAAAGGAGTTGGGAGATCTAATGCTTCATATGACTTTTTATTCAAAAATCGGTTCTGAAAAAAATGCATTTGATATCGCTGATGTGTTGAATGGAGTTTGTGAAAAGCTAATCAACCGCCACCCCCATATTTATGGAGATGTGGTGGCTGAAGATGAAGAAACAGTTAAGGCTAATTGGGAAAAAATTAAGTTAAAGGAAAAAGGAAATACATCTGTTTTAGGTGGGGTTCCTCGATCTTTACCTGCACTAGTGAAAGCTATGCGAATACAGGAAAAGGCACGTGGAGTAGGTTTTGACTGGGAGAAAAAGGAGCAGGTATGGGAAAAAGTCGAGGAAGAAATGCAGGAATTTAAAAGTGAATTCAATGCTGAAAGTGATAAAGCCATAGATCGAAACCTGGCAATGAATGAATTTGGCGACTTGCTTTTTTCATTGATAAATTATGCGCGATTTATAGATATTAATCCGGAAGAGGCCCTGGAACGAACTAATTTAAAGTTTATCAAGCGCTTTCAATACCTGGAAGAGCAATCCAAAAAAGACGGAAAAAACATTGCCGATATGAGCCTGGAAGAAATGGACGAGTATTGGAATGAAGCCAAGAAATTTAAATAGAGGAAGGTTGTCGAGGTTTGAAACCTCGGCAACCTTAACCTTAATCATTAGACCTTGTTTTTTCCAAACAAAGGTCAACGAGGTGCAGAACCTCTTTGACCTAGCACCTCATTGACCTTAACTACTTTTATTCCAAAATATATTTTTCAATCTTGATGTCACTTTTTTGAAATTCATGAAAATTTATAAATGCTTCTTTGTTTCCAAAAAATTCCAGGACCTCCTTCCTCATTAAGTTGGTTGGTTTGTTGCTAATCAAACTATTATAAGAGGAGTATTTGTACTTCATGAAATCATTAATCACTCCATGATTTTGAGGATTTTGGTGAATGTAATTAATTAACGCAGCCAAATAAAAATCATCTCCAATTTCTATTCTTCTAAATGGGGACTCAAATAAACTCCCTGTTCTTCTATATGCCTTATTATATGATTGAGTATAGCTGTTAAAAAATTTTGCGAACTGGTTTGAAATGAAAAATGAAATCGGTTTACCGGTATCTATTTTTATATTATTCACAATTTCTAATTCCTGCCTAATCCTAATTAATAAATGAAAATGATTAGAAAGTAAACAGTAGGCATATGTCTCAGCAACGGGCAAAATATACTTCATGTACTGTTTTAAAAAGTAGTCGTAATTAGACGCTTCCTTAAAGATTTTACCACTATTAATTCCACGGTTATATATATGATAATAACAATTTGGATTAAGGGGTTCTGTGTTTTTCTTCATAAAAAATAATTAGTTTTTACATGAATTTGTAAGGTCAATGAGGTTCTAGACCTCGTTGACCTTTACCCAAAGCTTTTCCAAATCGGTTTATCGAACTTCCAAATCCTGTTGACCTCCTAATTCAAACTGAAGCACAACCACTCTCCCACTTATATTTTCCAGCATTGGTTTTAAAATAAGTCGGGCATTATTTTCTGTTTGCTCCAAAATACCATTATCGATGGCTGCCTTTTTTATTTGGGCCTCCGCATTTTTGTAGGCTTTTTCTACTACTGACTTAATCTCATCATCATTCCCAAAAACCCTGCTCCACCATCCCGATCGTTCTACTTCGTACAACCGGGTTTTATCAAGATTAAGCTTGTAATAGCATAATTCTGGGGAGGGTAAGTGAATTAACAATGTGTCATTAGACAGGGTAATATCTTCGCTTTTTATTTTAGTTAAATCAATACAACCTACTGCTTCTCCACTGGCGATCAAAACAGCTTTAAGATCCGGAGAAAAATCATAGGTCTTCAAGGTAGATGATCCCACAATTTTCCCTTCACTGATAGATTGATAGTCATATATCTCTTTAAAATTATATTTCACCAATTCCATTTTCCCAATGCTTTCCACCTTTTCTAAGATCGTAGTTGTTTCAATTACTTCTGTTTTTGATTCACCACTTCCTGGCAATTTTACACCCAACGACCAAAGCAACAGCGCAAGTAGCAATAACACCCAAGGCAAAATCAGGAAAACAATTTTTATGGTCTTCATACATTTAAAATTGGTTCATCGAAAAATACTAAATAATCTTCACTAACTATTTATACATAGGTATTTGAAAATTCATTATCGCACATAAAAAATTCTTAAATTAAAAGAGTATTCTAATTAAAACGGATTGAATATGTTACGAAGAGAATACTTACAAAAATCGGCAACATTGCTATCACTATCACCATTTTTATCTACTTCATTGTTTGCAAATGATTCTGAAAAAATGATAACCAGACCAATCCCTTCTTCCAATGAAAAACTCCCTATCGTAGGATTGGGAACCTGGCAGACTTTTGATGTTGGTAAATCAGAATCAGAGAGAACACCTTTAGAAAAAGTTCTTAATATTTTACTCGAAAAAGGAGGTAAACTAATCGATTCCTCCCCAATGTATGGCAAGTCAGAATCGGTAGTAGGCGATCTTGCCACCGAATTGAAAATTACCCAAAAACTGTTTATGGCTACCAAAGTTTGGACAACAGGGAAGCAAGCTGGTATTGATCAAATGAACCAATCCATTGACAGAATGAATAAACAGCCCATGGATTTAATGCAAATACATAACCTCCTCGATTGGAAAACACACCTTTCTACCATAAGAGACTGGAAAGAGAAAGAAAAAATCAGATACCTTGGTATTACTCATTATACCGATAGCGCTTATGATCAGATGATTAAAATAATACAGAGCGAAAAAATTGATTTTATACAAATCGACTATTCGATAGATAACACTAATGCCAACAATAAATTACTCCCTCTAGCACAAGACAAAGGAATAGCCGTATTAATAAATCGTCCATATAATGGAGGATCACTATTTCGAAAAATAAAAGGTAAGAAACTTCCTCCATGGGCTAAGGAGTTAAACATTAATAGCTGGGGTCAGTATTTTTTGAAATATATCCTTGGGAATGAGGCGGTCACTTGTGTGATACCAGGAACTGCAAAGCCAGAACATATACTTGATAACCTTGGTGCTGGCTTTGGCCGATTACCATCATCGAGTGAACAAAAAAATATGATCGATTGGTTGAATAATAATTGAGCCCTAGCTTCCTTTTGAATGTCTTTTATAAAATTCCCTCTAAATTTTTTTGCCTGAAGTAAATTTTTCAACTTTGCGGCGGCATAAATGAGCCTTTTTACGTAATCAATTATTGATTTTTTTATTTAACACAATCGTTCGATGAAGGTATTAAAATTCGGTGGTACTTCCGTGGGTTCTTCGGAAAGTATAAAAAGAGCCGTCGAGATTCTAAAAAATTACAAGGATAATAGTCAACCTATTGCTGTAGTAGCAAGTGCCATGTCTGGTGTAACGAATACCTTGATCGAAACGGGCGATCTGGCTGCTGGGAACGATGAGCGCTATCTTGATAAACTTAAAGATATTGAAAACAAGCATTTTCAGACAGTTAAAGAACTTCTCAAAATCAAACAACAAAGTCCGGTATTGGCCCAGGTTAAGAAATTAACCAATGAGCTGGAAGAATTGATGCACGGTGTGTTCCTTCTAAAGGAAATATCTACCAGGACCCTTGATTTGATTCTTAGTTTTGGAGAACGTCTTTCATGTACCATTATTAATGAGTATGCAATTCAAGAAGGGTTAAATACCGAATTGCTTGACGCCAGAAAATTGATAAAAACTGATGATCGTTTTGGCAAAGCGAGAGTGAAAAAAGATCTCACTTACGCAAACATCCAATCTCATTTTAACGACAATAAAAACACACAAATCATAACCGGATTTGTTAGTAGTACTGAAAAAGGAGAAACCACTACCCTTGGTCGTGGAGGATCCGATTATACCGGTGCAATATTTGGTGCAGCGCTAGAAGCAGAAGAAATAGAAATTTGGACAGATGTGGATGGCGTTATGACAACTGACCCTAAAAAGGTGAAGAAAGCATTTCCACTTAAGGAGTTGACGTATGTGGAAGCCATGGAGATGTCCCACTTTGGTGCTAAGGTGATCTACCCTCCTACATTACAGCCAGCATTTGAAAAGAAAATCCCATTGAGGATCAGGAATACATTTAATGTAGATTTTCCTGGCACCGTCATTCGAGAAAAGGCCCAGAAAGGAGATTACCTCATTAAAGGCATCAGCTCGATAGAAGGAATAAGTTTGATTAACCTTCAAGGTAGTGGCATGGTAGGGGTTGCCGGGGTTTCCTCCCGATTATTCACCTGCCTGGCAGAAAATGAAATCAGTGTAATATTAATTACCCAGGCTTCTTCGGAGCATTCTATCTGTATCGCCATAGATCCAAAAGATGCTTCTAAAGCTAAAAAAGTAATTGATGCTGAATTTAAGCAGGAAATTTCCAGTGGTAAGATTGAAGAGGTGATCATTGAAAAGGATCTGAGCATCGTGGCTATCATTGGAGAAAATATGAAAAACACTCCGGGTATTGCCGGTAAGATGTTTGAAGCCATGGGGAAAAACGGTATTAACATCCGGGCCATTGCACAGGGATCTTCAGAGGTGAATTTATCAATCGTCATTAACACCAACAATCTGGCAAAAGCCCTTAACACTATCCATGAGGTGTTCTTCTTGTCAGATGTAAAAACACTCAATGTCTTCCTGGTGGGAGTCGGACTTATTGGTGGAACATTATTAGAACAGATTACCGTTCAGCAAAAATATCTTCTCACCAATCAGCTACTTAAGATCAATATTGTAGCCATGGCCAACTCAAAAAAGATGCTTTTTAATGCCGATGGAATTGAGTTGAAAAACTGGAAGGAGCAATTGTTGGCAAGTAAAGAAAAGTCTGACATGAAAAAATATGTGCAAAAGATGGAGGAGTTAAACCTTTCTAACTCCGTTTTCATCGATTGCACCTCAAATGCTTTGGTAGTTGATTACTATGAAGATATTTTAAATCATTCTATTTCTATTGCCACTCCTAATAAATTAGCCGGATCCGGGCCCTATGATCGCTTTAAAAAATTAAAAGCAACTGCTTTTAAAAATGGTATTAAATATCTCTTTGAAACAAATGTTGGTGCTGGGCTTCCTGTGATCACTACTTTAAATGACTTAATGCAAAGTGGCGACAAAGTACTAAAAATAGAAGGCGTACTCAGCGGAACACTTAGCTACATTTTCAACAATTTCAAAGAAGGAACTTCTTTTAGCAGTGTAGTTAAAACAGCCAATGAAAAAGGGTTTACCGAGCCAGATCCAAGGGATGATTTAAATGGAATGGATGTGGCGAGAAAAATACTAATTCTTTCCAGAGAAGTTGGATATGATATTGAATTGGCTGATGTACAGATTGAAAACATCCTTCCTAAAGCATGCCTGGAGGCTAAATCAGTAGATGACTTTTTTATAGAATTAGAAAAAGAAAATCAACATTTCGAAAAGCTGTTAGAAAAGGCTACTGCCGATAATAAAGTACTTCGCTTCATTGCCAAGATGGAAGATGGTAAGGCAACTGTTTCATTACAGTCAGTGGATATGAGCAATCCATTTTACAGCTTATCAGGAAGTGATAACATGATCTCATTTACCACAGATCGATACAATGAACGACCATTAGTTATCAAAGGTCCGGGAGCTGGTGCTGAAGTAACCGCTGCAGGAGTCTTTGCCGAGATTATCAGCTTAAGTCACTTCTTGGGGTAGGGATATCAAAAAAACTTATTTGAAGTAAATATATGTCCCGATATTCATCGTCTATCGGGACATTTTATTTATAAGCTTTTCATCTCCCCATCTAAAAACGCAAACAATCCTTTGATGTATTCTTTGCTGAAATCAAACTTGATATTTGCAGTTTCATAGATCTCAGGGATGGTTTTGGTATATCCCAATTTCAGAGCATTCAAATATCCTTCTATGCCTTTCTCATTATTTTCTTTGTAATTTTTCCAGACAGCTATTGCACCCAATTGCGCAAAACCGTATTCGATATAATAAAAAGGAACTTCAAACAGGTGTAATTGCCGGTGCCATAGGAACTTTTTGTTCTCTTCTACCCCACTCCAGTCGGTCAAGTCATCTGTGAATGAATTGTAAATCTTCAGCCAGGCTTCTTCTCTTTCTTCAATCGAATGTTCCGGATTTTCATAAATCCAATGTTGGAATTTATCAATGATAGCAATCCATGGCAACGTTTCAATTACTTGCTCCAAGTGCTCAGTTTTAGCTCTTTTTAAATCTTCGTCTTTGAAGAATAAGTCCCAATGATCCATGGATATCAATTCCATAGACATGGAAGCCAGCTCTGCTACTTCTGAAGGTGTTTCTTTAAAATCTCCTAATTCCAGATCCCTGGTAACAATTGAATGTACGGCATGTCCACCTTCATGCATTAAGGTCACTAAGTCACGAAGGGTAGATGTCGCATTCATAAAAATAAATGGAACGCCTGTCTCTGCCAAAGGATAGTTATACCCACCTGGTGCTTTTCCTTTTCTGGAATCGAGATCCAGGTGCTTCATTTCTTTCATGGTTGCCAGGCACTGTCCAAGGAACTCACCAGACCTCTTGAAATTTTCTATGGATTTATTCGTCAATTCATCCGGCGAGGAGAAAGGTTTTAGCGCTTCCCTACCCTCCGGGTCAACCGCTTTATCCCAAGGTCTTAGCTGTGTTACTCCTAATTTTTCTTTTCGCTGTTTTGACAACTCATAAGCCAAAGGAAGCACTTCTGATTTAATGGCATCATGAAAATCAAAGCAATCTTCCACGGTATAATCAAACCGCCCCATGGCTGCAAACATATAATCCCGAAAATTTTTAAAACCAGCATTTTGCGCAATTTGATGACGCAACTTTACCAATTTAGAAAATAGCTCATCTAATTTCCCCTTATCCTTTGCCCTTCTTTCAGTAATCTTTTTCCATACATCTTCCCGCTTACTCCTGTCTGTAGATTGCAAAAGAACGGCTGCCTGCTGCATGGTAAGCTCCTGACCATCTATTTCCACGGTCTGAGCCCCTGAAATGGAAGAGTATTCCTGGTTGATGGTTTGAACTTCCGTGAATAAAGGAATATTTTCTTCCCTGTAGATCTCGATTGCCTTTTTAATGGATCGGTTCATGATGAAATAACCACTTCCCTGAAGCTGATCTACAAATGGACTGGCAACATATTTCTTATTCAGCTTGTCACTATACGGAGCAATTTTGGGCTGTATTTCTTTTACAAAAAAGGAATAGGCTTCAGAATGCTCTTTACTGGCAGTGTCACATGTCATCCGGATGTATCGCCATGCAAAATTTTCAGATACGATAGATTCTAATTCGCTTCTATCCTCCAACCATTTTTTCAATGAATCCAAATCAGGTATTTCCCTGCTTACTAAATCATCATAATACGCTTGAATAGTTTCCCATTTGTCAATGGTAATATCTTCTGGCAAAAAAGATCGCTTCTTTTTTTCTAATTGTAACGCTTCCATATTTTACTTTTCGCTAAATAACTAACCAACTTTTATTGAAACATCATCCGTTAGAGGATGACTAACGCAGCAAAGTACATATCCTTCTTCTAATTCCTCATCAGTGAGACCATCTGATTCTTCCATATGCACTTTTCCTGAGAGTAATTTTCCCCGGCATGCAGTACAGAGACCGCTTTGGCATGAAAAGGGCATGTCAATATTTTTATCTAATCCTGCCTCCAGTATCGTTCTTTTGGCAGGGACATCTACATTAAACTCACTTCCATCCAGAAATATTTTCACTTTCTGATCTTGTATCTCCGGACTTGAAGTTGAAGCATCTTTTTCCGTGCCGGAAGACACAAAACTTTCCATATTTACCCTACTCTTTGCTACCCGCATTTCATTTAATGCTTCCTGAACGGTGTGCATAAAACCCGTAGGCCCACAAAGAAAATAATCTGCTTGCTGAGGACTTAGCTCTGGCAGATCCAATAAAATTTCCCGTAGGCGTTCCAGGTTCAATCGCCCCGTTAATCCCGTCCACTCAGCAGAGGGCTGACTTAAGACATGGGTAACATGAAGTCGATTACCATAGGTGTTTTGTAGTTCTTCAATTTGCTTTTTAAAGATGATGGAGCTTTCACTTCGGTTTCCATATACCAGATACACCTTACTTTCTTCTTCCACTTTTAAGATGGACTTCAAAATTGAAAATAACGGTGTAATCCCGCTCCCAGCACCAAATACTACTACCTTTCGTTTATTCTCTTTTTTTGGCTCGGCAATGAAATTCCCCATAGCGGGCATCACCTTTACCACATCCCCTACTTTTACATGATCATTAATAAAATTAGATACTTTTCCATCCGTAATTCGCTTAATGGTCACAGCAGGTTCATCATTCGTGACAGGAGAGCTACACAGAGAATAAGATCTCCGCACCTCCTCATTATCAATATTAAAAATCAGTGTTAAGAATTGTCCCGGGTGATATTCCAGCTTTCCTTCCGGCTGGTGAAAAACAAGCGTAACAGCATCAGGAGTTTCTTGTATAATTTCGCTGATCTCTAGTTCTATATATTTATCTTCTTTCTTTCTTTTTTTAAAGAGTCCAAAAACCATAATTGTAATTCATTTCAAAGTTGCTGCAAAAATAACCTTATACTTTTCTAAAAGGCAATTTGTTTTAATTTTCTGTTGAAAACACTTTCATATCCTCCTTTGTTCCGTAAAATTAAGAGTGAATGAAAATTTTTACCCTCAATTTTTTACCTTTGCAGCCTCAAAAAAAATAATATGGATTTAAATATTCTCACTGCTATTTCTCCTGTTGACGGTAGGTACCGACGAGTAACAAAATCACTTGCCAAATATTTCTCTGAATTTGCATTAATACATTACCGGGTTAAGGTGGAAATTGAATATTTCATCGCCCTTGTAGAGTTGCCACTTCCAAACCTTAGCGCGTTTGATCAATCTAAAATTGATACCCTTAGAAGTATATACCAGGATTTTTCAGAACAAGATGCTGCTTCTATAAAAGAAATTGAGAAAACCACCAACCATGATGTCAAAGCAGTAGAATATTTCATCAAAGAAAAGTTTGATCAATTTGGATTAAGTGAGTTTAAAGAATTCATTCACTTTGGACTTACCAGCCAGGATATAAACAACACTTCCATTCCATTGTCGCTGAAAGATGCAATGGTGGATGTTCGTAAGGAAATTGTTGCAATTAATGATTTGATTAAAAATCTGGCAGAAACCTGGAAAGATATTCCAATGCTCGCTAAAACCCACGGGCAGCCAGCCTCTCCTACCGCATTAGGTAAGGAACTGATGGTCTTTAGTGAGAGAATTGATCAGCAGTTAAAGCAACTGGATGCAGTGCCATATAGCGCAAAATTTGGTGGTGCAACAGGAAACTTAAACGCACATGTATTAGCCTATCCATCTATCGACTGGAATGGATTTGCTAATAATTATGTAGGAAAATACCTGGGACTGACTCGTAGTTTCCCAACTACGCAAATTGAACACTACGACAACCTGGCAGCACTATTTGATGCTTTCAAAAGGATCAATACTATATTAATTGATTTCAGCAGGGATGTATGGCAATACATCTCCATGAATTACTTCAAACAAAAAATTGTCAAAGGAGAGATTGGTTCCTCAGCCATGCCGCATAAAGTCAACCCAATTGATTTTGAAAATGCAGAAGGAAACCTGGGAATTGCCAATGCTGTATTTGAGCACCTTTCTGCTAAGCTACCCATCAGTCGATTACAGCGTGACCTGACTGACTCTACCGTGTTGAGAAATGTGGGGGTCCCGGTATCTCATGCGCTTATTGCCTTGGCCTCATTGAAAAAGGGAATTAACAAATTGGAATTAAATGAAGCAGCTATCCGTGCTGACCTGGAAGATAACTGGGCTGTAACTGCTGAAGCTATTCAGACAATTTTAAGACGTGAAGGTTATCCAAAGCCGTACGAAGCTTTACTGGAGCTTACCCGAAAAAATGAGAAGATTACAGAGCAGGCTATTAAAGATTTTATCAAAGGATTGAATGTTTCTGATGAGATCAAACAAGAGTTACTTCAAATCAGCCCTTTTAATTATGTTGGCTTGGCAGGAAAGTAAGAGTATTTTTTAGTTGGAATCATACAATCATTGTAATAATAGTTAGTTTAATTATTTAAACTTTTACTACTTTTACAGCTAATGAAATTTCTCCAGCCGGAATTCTTATTTGGACTTTTTGCGATAGCGGTACCCATCATTGTTCACCTTTTCCAATTCCGGAAAGCCAGGAAGATTTACTTTTCTAATACCCGGTTTATTCAGGAGGTTAAAAAATCCACAAGCTCAAAGCGACGGTTAAAGCATTTACTCATTCTTGCTTCAAGAATTTTATTCATTATCTTCCTTGTACTTGCCTTTGCTCAACCAATTATTCCATCAAAAAACGGGGCA